>CAXTTP010000163.1:0-6643 GCA_964247195.1 uncultured Sphingomonadaceae bacterium | reverse complement strand
CTCGATCCCGTCCTCCTTGTCGCGCAGCCAGCGCCGCGCGGCATTGAAGGCGATGTTGGTCGCGAGCGCGCTCTTGCCCATGCCCGGCCGGCCGGCGAGGATCAGGAGGTCGGACCGGTGCAGGCCGCCGGTCCGCGCGTTGATGCTGTCGAGCCCGGTGGTGATGCCGGAGAGATGCCCGCCGGAGTTGAGCGCGCGCTCCGCCATCTCGACCGCGAGCTTCGTCGCCTGGCCGAAGGTCTTGACGCTGCCCTGCTCGCCGCCCTGCTCGGCAACGCGGTAGAGCGCGACCTCGGCGGCCTCGATCTGCCCCTTGGGATCGATCGACTCGCTCGTATCGAGCGCCTGCTCGACCATGTCGCGGCCGACGCCGATCAGCTCGCGCAGCAGCGCCAGGTCGTAGACCTGACCGGCGAAGTCGCGCGCGCCGATCAACGCCGCGCCGCTGCCGGTAAGCTGGGCGAGATAGGACGGGCCGCCGAGCTCGCGCATCCCCTCGTCGGCATCGAACAGCGGCCGCAGCGTCACCGGGTTGGCGATCATGTTGCGGTCGGTGAGGCGCAGGATCGCATCGTAGATGCGGCCATGCACCGGCTCGTGGAAATGGTCCGGGCGCAGCTTCAGCTGGACATCCTCGACCAGCCGGTTGTCGATCATCAGCGCGCCGAGCAGCGCCGCCTCCGCCTCGATGTTGCGGGGCAGTGCCGGCGGCTCATCGCCGGCGCGGGGAACGAGTCGGATCGGTTCGGCCATACCGCCTTCTCCTCCACGGCCGCCCGCTCGGCCATGGCCGCTTGTCCACAATGCGACAAACAGCTGTGGATAACGGCCGGGCGGCTTGCGCAAACGTCGGGGAGCACGCATATTGTAAGCATGGCTATAAATGATCGCCTCAGCATCGGCTTCCTGATGCATGATATCTCGCGGATGCTCCGCTACCGCTTCGACGCGCGGGCCCGCAGCCTCGGGGTCACCCGCCCGCAATGGCGCGTGCTGCTCCACCTGGCGCGCAATCCCGGCGCGACGCAGACCGAGCTCGCCGACCTGCTCGAGGTCGAGCGGATCACGCTGTGCCGGATGATCGATCGGCTCGGCGATGCCGGCCTCGTCGAGCGGCGCGCCGATCCGAGCGACCGGCGGGTATGGCGGCTGCACCTGTTGCCGGCGGCCCATGCCGTCGTCGACGGACTCGCCGCGATCGGTGCCGAGATCGAGGAGGAGGTGCTGTCGCCGATCACGGCCGAGCAGCGCGCCGCCATGACCGACAGCCTGGAGCGCGTGCGCGAGGGCCTGCGCCGCCCGGCCGGCTGGGATGCGGGGAAGGAAGTCGCATGAACGAGATGACCCGCGTCGGCGTCGAAGAGCCGGTCGCAGCGGGGCGCCTGCGCCGCTGGCGCACGCCGCTGATGCTGTTCGTGCCGCTGCTGGTGGCCGCGATCGGCCTCTGGTTTTGGCTCTCCGGCGGCCAGACCGTCTCGACCGACAACGCCCAGGTCGGGGCGCACGTGATCAGCATCGCGCCCGAGGTCAGTGGCAAGATCGTCCAGGTCAACGTGGTCGAGAACCAGCCGGTCAAGGCTGGTGCCCTGCTCTACCGGATCGATCCCGAACCCTATCGGATCGCGCTCATGGAGGCGGACGCGGCAGTCGGCAACGCCCGGCTCGAGATCAACCAGATGCAGAGCGGCTATACCTCCAAGGTTGCCGACATCGGCATGCGCGCCTCCGACGTATCGCTCGCGCGCGAGAATTTCCGCCGCCAGCAGGAACTGATCGACCGCGGCTTCACGACCCGCGCCTCCTATGATGCCGCGCATGCGGCGCTCGACTCTGCGGAGGCGCAGCGCCGCGCCGCCGCCGCCGACGCGCAATCGGCGCAGGCGATGCTGGCGTCGAGCGCGCAGGGCGGTCATCCCCAGGTCGAGGCGGCGATGGCCAAGCGCGCCAAGGCGGCGCTGGATCTTGCCCGCACCGAGATCCGTGCGCCCTCCGACGGCGTGATCTCGCAGGTCGACAAGCTCCAGCCAGGCGCGATGGCGATGCAGATGCTGGCGAATGCCAGCCTGGTCGGTGGCGGCGACTATTGGATCGAGGCCAATTTCAAGGAAACCCAGCTCGCCCGCATCCGGGTCGGCCAGCCAGCCGAAATCACGCTCGACGCTGTGCCGGGCAAGCACTTGAAGGCGCATGTCACGGGTATCGGCGCCGGCACCGGATCGGAATTCTCGCTGCTGCCGGCGCAGAACGCGACCGGCAACTGGGTCAAGGTGACCCAGCGCGTACCGGTCCGTCTCCAGCTCGACGAGAAGCCCGACCGGCCGCTGGTCTCCGGCTGGAGCGCCCATGTCACGGTGCAGGTGGGGACCTGACTGCGCGTCGCTTTTGCCATTCTGCCCCCGGTTCGATAAGCGCGAACGATCATGGGGGATCCGCGCATCATCGCCGTCGACCTCGACGACAAGACGATCATCCGGCGCAACGCCGATGTCGATCAGGAACGGCGGATCGCGATCCACGACCTCATCGAGGGTAATTATTTCGCGCCCCAGCGGGCTTATCCCGAAGGCTATGCCGGGCCGTTCCGGATCACCCTCCGCGTTGAGGAAGGACGGCTCGCGCTCGACATCGCGGCCGCGACTGGCGAGCGGCTGGAGACGCTCATCCTCGGCCTTGCCCGCTTCCGGCGCTTGATCCGCGACTATTTCGCGATCTGTGACAGCTATTATCGCGCGGTCCGCGTGGCGACACCGCAGCAGATCGAGACGATCGACATGGCGCGGCGCGGCATCCACAACGAGGCATCCGAGCTGCTTAAGGACTGCCTCGCGGGCAAGGTGGCGGTGGATTTCGATACCGCACGGCGATTGTTCACGCTGATCTGCGTGCTGCACATCCGTGGCTGACGACAGGGCGACGGATGTGGAGCGGATCGGCTCCCGCGTGCTGATCGCCGCAGCCCGCGCCGCCGCCGCCCACGCGCACGCTCCCTATTCGGGCTTCGCGGTAGGCGCGGCGGTGCTGCTGGCGGACGGCACGATCGTGCCCGGCAGCAACTTCGAGAATGCGAGCTACGGCCTGTCGCTCTGCGCCGAGACGGTGGCGATCGCCACTGCCAACGCGGCAGGGCGGCTGCGCGACGTGGTCGCGATCGGCGTGGTCGGCGGCAGGATCGTGGCCGACGGGATCGAGGGCGCGACGCCGGTCCGCCCCTGCGGCCGCTGCCGCCAGGTCCTGAACGAGGCGGCGCAGCTCGGACGACGCGACATTGCCGTCCATTGCGGGTCGGCGGACGGCCACGCGCTCGAGAGGCACCTGCTGTCCGAACTCCTGCCGCTCGCCTTCGGCCCCGCCGACCTCGGCGTCGGCTGACGCTTGCCAGCCCGCGCCATTCCCGCGAAAGCGGGCGCGGCAAGGCGTGGGAGGTTAGAGCAGATGTCCGTGATGTCCGATCGCTGGATCCGCGAGCAGGCGACCGCGCACGGCATGATCGAGCCGTTCGTCGAGGCGCAGCGGCGCGACGGCTGCATCAGCTACGGCCTGTCCTCCTACGGCTACGACGCGCGGGTCGCCGACGACTTCAAGATCTTCACCAACGTCGACAGCGCGATCGTCGACCCCAAGGACTTCGCGCAGAACAGCTTCGTCGATCGCAAGACCACTTGCTGCGTCATCCCGCCGAACAGCTTCGCGCTGGCCCGCACCATCGAATATTTCCGGGTGCCGCGCGACGTGCTGGTGATCTGCCTCGGCAAGTCGACCTATGCGCGGTGCGGCATCATCGTCAACGTGACCCCACTGGAGCCGGGCTGGGAGGGACATGTGACGCTCGAATTCTCTAACACGACGCCGCTACCGGCACGCGTCTACGCCAACGAGGGGGCCTGCCAGTTCCTGTTCCTGCAGGGCAACGAACCGTGCGAGGTGAGCTACGCCGACCGCGCCGGGAAATATATGCGCCAGCGCGGCGTCACGCTGCCACGCCTGTAAGCGCGGCGCCTCCCGACGACCCAGGCCAGCGCCATCACTGAACCGTTTTATGCTACCGATCGCCCCGATCACCAGCTGATCGCGTTCGCCGCTGCCTGGTTTCGGCCTGACGCCATGGCCGCATGCGGTGCCGCCCGTCGCTGCCGGATCAGGCCGCCTTGTTGGTACGCCGCGCCTTTTCGAGCTTCTTCAGCACCATCTCACGCTTAAGCCGCGACAGATGATCGATGAAGAGGATGCCGTCGAGATGGTCCATCTCGTGCTGCAGGCAGATCGCGAGCAGCCCGTCCAGCGCTTCCTCGTGCGCGACACCGTCGCTATCGAGCCAGCGGGCGTGGACGCGCGCGGGCCGCTCGACCTCGGCATATTGATCGGGCACCGACAGGCAGCCCTCATTGTAGACGTTGCGATCGTCCGACGGCTCGAACAGCTCCGGATTGATGAACACCCGCGGGTTGCGGACCGGTTCGCTGGTCGCCTCGTCCGTCTCTTCCTGCAGGTCCATCACCAGCAGCCGCTTCGGCACGCCGACCTGGACCGCGGCGAGGCCGATGCCGGGCGCGTCGTACATCGTCTCGAACATGTCGTCGATAAGGCGGCGCAGTTCGTCGTCGATACCGGCGACGGGTTCCGACACCAGCCGCAGCCGCGGATCGGGCGCTTCGAGGATCTGGAGGACGGCCATTGGCAAGAGCTAGGATCGGCGACCGATCGCGTCAAGACCGGCTCAGGAGACCGGCCGTCGCGCGCGCAGCGCCTGCGCCAGCGTGCCCTCGTCGAGATAATCGAGCTCGCCGCCGACCGGCAGCCCATGGGCGAGCTGGGTAAGCCGAACCGGCATCCGCTCCAGCCGGTCGGCGATATAGTGGGCGGTGGTCTGGCCCTCGAGGGTGGCGTTCATCGCCAGCACGACCTCGTCGATATCGCCCGCCGCCACCCGGCCGACGAGCCCGTCGATCGCGAGATCCTCGGGCCTTATCCCTTCCAGCGCCGACAGCCGGCCGCCGAGCACATGGAAGCGGCCGGGGAAAAGGCGCGAGCGGTCGAGCGCCCAGAGGTCGGCGACTTCCTCGACGACGCACAGCAAGCGGGTGTCGCGGCGCGTGTCGGTGCAGATCGCGCAAGGATCGCTCGTATCGACATTGCCGCAGAGGTGACAGGTGGCGAGCGCGGCGTTCACCGCTTCCAGTGCGCGCAGCAGCGGCGCCATCGCCGACTCGCGCTTCTTCAGCAGATGGAGGACGGCCCGGCGCGCCGAGCGCGGGCCGAGCCCGGGCAGGCGGGCAAGCGCCTGGGTAAGCGCATCGATCTCCGGCGAAGCCATGGCGGCGAGATAGGTGGTTGCATCGGCCCGCGCCACCGGCTTTGAGGGAAGGCGATGCGCATCGCCTTCATGGGAACGCCGGATTTCGCGGTGCCGACGCTCGAGCGCCTCGTCGCGGCAGGGCACGAAATTGCCGCGGTCTACAGCCAGCCGCCCCGGCCGGCGGGGCGCGGCAAGGCGCTGCTGCCCTCCCCCGTCCAGCGCCGCGCCGAGGCGCTGGGGCTGGCGGTGCGGACGCCGCCGTCGCTGCGCGACGACGAGGCGCAGGCGGCGTTCGCGGCGCTCGGCCTCGATCTTGCTGCGGTTGCCGCTTATGGCCTCATCCTGCCACCGCCGATCCTCCAGGCGCCCGTCCATGGCTGCCTCAACGTCCATGCCTCGCTGCTGCCACGGTGGCGCGGCGCCGCGCCGATCCAGCGCGCGATCCTCGCCGGCGACGAGACCACGGGCGTGACGATCATGGCGATGGCGCGCGGGCTCGACACCGGGCCGATGCTGGCGAAAGCGGCGACGCCGGTCGCCGGCAAGACGGCGGGTGAGCTGACCGCGGAGCTTGCCGGGCTCGGCGCAGAGCTGCTCGCGCAGGTCGTGGCGGGCCTCGGCGGCTATCCGCCGCTGCCGCAGCCGGAGGAGGGCGTCACCCATGCCGCCAAGGTCGACAAGGCCGAGGCGCGGATCGACTTCCGGCACAGTGCCGCCGCGATCGAACGCCAGATCCGCGCGTTCAATCCGGTGCCGGGCGCCTTCTTCGAGCATCGCGGCGAGCGCGTGCGTATCCTCGCCGCCGATCGTGGCGATGCAGATGGTCGGCCCGGCATGGTGATCGACCCCGATCTTCAGATCGCGTGCGAACAAGGATCGATCCGACCCACGCTGGTTCAGCGGGCTGGCCGCGGGGCAATGGCGCCGGCGGAGTTGCTGCGCGGCTTTCCGATCCCGCCCGGAACGTGCCTCGCGTGACGCGGTTTCGACTGACCGTCGAATATGACGGTCGCCCGTTCATGGGCTGGCAGCGGCAGGCGCACGGACCCAGCGTGCAGGCCGCGATCGAAGCGGCGGCGCACGCCGTCACCGGTGAGGCGGCCGCCGTTCATGCCGCCGGGCGCACCGATGCCGGCGTCCATGCCGTAGCGATGGCGGCGCATCTCGATATCGCCCGGCCGATCGCGCCGTTCCGGCTGATGGAGGCGCTGAACGCGTTGCTGCGCCCCGCCCCCGTCGCGGTGCTGGCCTGCGAGGCGGTGCCGGATGATTGGCATGCGCGCTTTTCATGCCTCGGCCGACGCTACGTCTATCGCATCGTCAACCGGCGCGCGCCGCTCGCGCTGGAGG
>CAXTTP010000162.1:0-6710 GCA_964247195.1 uncultured Sphingomonadaceae bacterium | reverse complement strand
CCGAATAGACCCGCATCAGCCCGGCCAGCACCGCGCCGGTGATCGGCTTCTGGTTGAGCTCGGCGGCGGCCCCCTCGACCTCGATGGCGATGTGGGTCAGCACGCCATGGGCAAGCTGGCCGACGAGCGATCCCAGTTTCTCGGCGAGCGCCATGTACGGCTTGAGCTTGGGCGCCTCTTCGGCGGAGAGCGAGGGCATGTTGAGGGCGTTGGTGACGCCGCCCGAGACGAGGAAGTCGGCCATCTGCTCGGCGACCTGGATCGCGACGTTGACCTGCGCCTCGGTGGTGGACGCGCCGAGATGCGGTGTGGAGATGAAGTTCGGCGTGCCGAACAGCGGGCTCGCCGTCGCCGGCTCGGTCACGAACACGTCCAGCGCCGCTCCGCCGACATGGCCGCTGTCGAGCCCCTCCTTCAGCGCCGCCTCGTCGATCAGCCCGCCGCGCGCGCAGTTGATGATGCGCACTCCCTTCCTGGTCTTGGCCAGGTTCTCGCGGCTCAGGATGTTGCGGGTCGAATCGGTCAGCGGCGTGTGGAGCGTGATGAAGTCGGCGCGGCCGAGGAGCTCGTCGAGAGTGACCTTCTCGACCCCCAACTCGATTGCGCGTTCGGCCGTCAGGAAGGGATCATAAGCGACGACCTTCATGCGCAGGCCGAGCGCGCGGTCGGCGACGATCGAGCCGATATTGCCGGCGCCGATGAGGCCCAGCGTCTTGGAGGTGAGTTCAACCCCCATGAAGCGGTTCTTCTCCCACTTGCCGGCCTGGGTCGAGGCGTTGGCTTCGGGCAGGTCGCGGGCGAGCGCGAACATGAGCGCGATGGCATGCTCGGCGGTGGTGATCGAGTTGCCGAACGGCGTGTTCATGACGACCACGCCCTTGGCCGAAGCGGCCGGGATGTCGACATTGTCGACGCCGATGCCGGCGCGTCCGACCACCTTCAGTTTGGCGGCGGCGGCGAGCACGTCCTTGGTGACCTTGGTCGCCGAGCGGATGGCGAGGCCGTCATAGTCGCCAACGATGGCGATCAACTCGTCCTTCGTCTTGCCGGTGATCTCGTCGACCTCGACGCCGCGCTCGCGGAAGATCTGCGCGGCCTTGGGGTCCATCTTGTCGGAGATAAGTACCTTGGGCATTTCGATTCCTTGTCTGCCACGCCCCAACGGGACGAGGTTCGAAGAGGGAAAAGCGGCGAGGGTGGCGAGAGCGTCGGCGTCCGACCGCTCTCCCGACCTTCATCCCGCCGGAAAGCGGCTGCGGCTTACGACCCGCGCGCCTCGTGATAGGCCCAGTCGAGCCACGGCCCGAGCGCCTCGATGTCGGCGGTGTCGACGGTGGCGCCGCACCAGATCCGGATCCCGGGCGGCGCGTCGCGATAGCCGGCGACGTCATAGGCCGCGTCCTCCGCCTCGAGCAACGCGGCGATCTTCTTGACCAGGCCCTGCTGCGCTGCGTCGTCCATGTCCCCCACCGCATCGGCCGCGAACTTGAGGCACACGCTGGTGTTGGTCCGCGTCGCCGGGTCGACGGCGAGATGCTCGATCCAGGGGGTCGCCGCGACCCAGGCGTCGAGCGCCGCGGCGTTGGCGTCGGCGCGCGCGATCAGGCCATGCAGGCCGCCCAGCTCCTGCGCCCATTCCAGCGCCCAGAGATAGTCCTCTACCGCCAGCATCGAGGGGGTGTTGATCGTCTCGCCCTTGAAGATGCCCTCGACGAGCTTGCCGCCCTTCGTCATCCGGAAGATTTTCGGCAAGGCGCGATCGGGCACGAAGCTCTCCAGCCGCTCGACGGCGCGCGGCCCGAGGATCAGCATGCCGTGGCCGCCTTCGCCGCCCAGTACCTTCTGCCAGGAGTAGGTGACGACATCGAGCTTGTCCCACGGCAGCGCGCACGCGAAGCAGGCGGAGGTGGCGTCGGCGAAGGTGAGGCCGGCGCGATCGTCCGCGATCCAGTCACCGTTCGGCACGCGCACGCCCGAAGTCGTGCCGTTCCAGGTGAAGATCACGTCGCTCGCCGGATCGACCGCGGCGAGGTCGGGCAATGCCCCGTAGGGCGCCTTGACCACCTTGGCGTCGAGCTTGAGCTGCTTGACCGCGTCGGTCACCCAGCCCTCGCCGAAGCTCTCCCAGGCCAGCATCGTCACTGGCCTGGCGCCCAGCATCGACCACATCGCCATCTCGACCGCGCCGGTATCCGAGCCCGGAACGATGCCGATGCGGTGCGTCGCGGGGACCTGAAGCACCTCGCGCGTCAGGTCGATCGCATATTGCAGCCGGCTCTTGCCGAGCTTGCCGCGATGCGAGCGGCCGAGCGAGCCGAGAGCGAGTTTTTCGGGAGCCCAGCCCGGCGGCTTCGCGCAGGGGCCGGAGGAGAAATAGGGTCGCGCCGGCTTGGTGCCGGGGCGGGCAGATGCAGTCATGTCGGTCTCTCCTTGCAGAGAGCGCGCGCCGCGTTGGGACGGCGTGGCCCGCCGGCGCTTCTAGGGGCGGTTGCACGGATGTCAATCGCGGATGGGGCAGGGCTCGCTTGACGCAACCAGCGTGGCGGGCAAGGTCCGGCGCGATGTTGCGTCGGTGCGTTCTCCTGCTGCTGCTCCTGACCACCGCCTGCGTGCCGCCGTCGCGGAGCGGGTCGCGGCCGGGTGCGCATCGCCCGTCCCCGCACCGCCCCGCCGGAAACCGTCCCTCGCGTCCCGAGCCCGCCGAGCTCAGCGCGTCCGAACTGCGCCAGTGTTTCGCCGATCTCGGCGAGCGTAGCGTGCGCTATTCGCCACTGCCGGATCGTCGCCTCGGCGGCGGCTGTACGCAGATCGGCACCGTCCAGGTGATGGAGGTCGGCATCCCGGTGACCGGGCTCGGCGCGATGAAGTGCCGGCTCGCCGCCCGCTTTGCCGACTGGATCGACGATGCGGTGCAGAAGGCGGCGCTGGTCTGGCTCGATTCGAGCGTCACCAGGATCGAGAGCTTCGGCACCTACAGCTGCCGACCGATCGACAATCGCGAGGGCGCCCGGCTGTCCGAGCATGGCCGCGCCAACGCCGTCGACGTCGCCGCCTTCGTGCTGGCGGACGGCCGGCGGATTACCGTGAAGGACGGCTGGAACGGCGCCGATTCCGGCGTCCGCGATTTCCTGCGCGCGGTCCACAAGGCGGCCTGCCGGCGCTTCGCGATCGTCATCGGTCCCGACGGCGATCGCTATCACTACAACCATCTCCACTTCGACATGGGCGGCAACGGGCCCTATTGTCACTGAACCACCGCGCCCGTTCACGATCCGCAGAGCGACTCCGCCCATGAAGACACCCAAGGTTCCCGACCGCGTCTTCGCGCGCGCCCTTACCGACGCCGCCACGGCGCGGGCCGCGACGCCGAAGCCGCAGACCGCCGATCCCGCCTATCGCCTCGCCTTCCAGGACAGCGACTTCCTGCTACGCGACGACCTCCGTCCGGTCCGATTCCAGCTCGAGCTGATGAAGGCGGAGCTGCTTCTCGACGAGGCCAGGATCGGTTCGACGATCGTGTTCTACGGCTCGGCGCGGATCCCCGATCCGGAGCGGGCGGACGAGCTCGTCGCCGCCGCCGCCACCGACACCCAGCGCCGCATCGCCGGACGTCTGAAGGCCAAGTCGGTTTATTATGACGAGGCGCGCAAGCTCGCCGCGCTCGCCGCAGCGACCCCGCCCGACGGCGACGGGCGGCGCCAGTTCGTCGTATGCTCCGGCGGCGGCCCGTCGATCATGGAGGCGGCGAATCGCGGTGCAGCCGACGCCGGCGCGGAGTCGATCGGCCTCAACATCGTCCTGCCGCACGAGCAGGCGCCGAACCCGTACGTCACGCCTTCGCTCAGCTTCCAGTTCCACTATTTTGCGTTGCGCAAGATGCATTTCCTGCTGCGCGCCCGCGCGGTGGCGGTGTTCCCGGGTGGGTTCGGCACACTTGACGAAATGTTCGAGCTGCTGACCCTCGTCCAGACCGGCAAGATGGCGGCGCTGCCGATCCTGCTCTACGGCCGCGCATTCTGGAACCGGGTGATCGATTTCGACGCCCTCGTCGAAGAAGGCGTCATCGGCCCGAACGACCTCGACCTGTTCCGCTTCGTCGAAACCGCCGAGGAAGGCTGGGCGCACATCGAAGACTGGTATCGCGATCGCGAGCGGGTGCATCGGAGCTGAGGCTCGATTGACTTGAACGGCCAGAAGGCCCCAGCATGGCGCACGAACGCAGGGGAGGCGGCCGTGTACAAGAACTCGATCCTTGTCGACCTGAAGAAGTTCCAGATCCTCGTTTCCGAATATGACGCAGTAGTGCGAACGATCACCAGCTTCTCGGTCGGCCGTCCCGGGCACCGCACGCCGATGTTCGAAGGCGGATCGCTGTCGCTGACCAAGCGCGATCGCTACCACCGCAGCAGCATCTACAACGGCGCGAGCATGCCCTATGCGCTGTTCTTCGAGCAGGCGCCTTCCTGCGCCTTCCACCAGGGCGACCCGAACGTGCCGTCGCACGGCTGCATCCACTTGGTCGAGCATGACGCGGCGTGGCTGTTCGCCTGGGCCGGCACCAGCCCTTGTGGTCTGACCATCCGCGGCCCCTATCCGGGCAGCCCGATCCCGCACCAGACGAGCTACAAGATCGGCGCGGCGAACATGGACGTCGCGACGGTGATCGCGATCCAGAAGGCGCTCAAGGACAAGGGCGTCTACGAGGGCGAGCCGACCGGCAATTTCGACGTCGCAACGGACGAGGCGGTGCGGCGCTATCAGGCCGACAATGGCCTGGTCGAGGACGGCGTGGTCGGCCGCAACACGGCCGCGAAGCTCGGCGTCCAGCTCTGAGCGGCGCTCAGCTCCGCCGGTAGCGGAAGTACCATACCTCGCGGCCCTGCGCGCGCGCCTTCGCCTCGTAGCGCGTCTCGGGCCAGTCGGCGGGGCGCTCGAGGAAGTCGCGCGGCCGTTCGGCGAGCCAGCGGAAATCGGGGCGCGCGCCCATCACCATCATCGCCCAGCGGCAATAGACGGGATGATCGGTGCCGAACCGGAACTCGCCTCCGGGGCGGAGCTTGGCGGCGATCAGGCCGATCGGCCCGGGGTTCATGAAGCGGCGCTTGGCATGGCGCGCCTTCGGCCAGGGATCCGGATGGAGCAGGTAGGCGCGATCGAGGCTCGCGTCCGGCAGCCGCTCCAGCACGTCCAGTGCATCGCCCATGTGGAGGCGGACGTTCGCCAGGCTCTCCTCCTCGATCTTCGTCAGCGCGCCGACCATGCCGTCGAGGAATGGCTCGCAGCCGATCAGGCCGTGATCCGGCCGCGTTGCCGCCTGGGCTGCGAGATGCTCGCCCTTGCCGAAGCCGACCTCGAACTCCAGTGGCCGGTCGTCGCCGAACAGGGTTGCGGCATCGAGCGGTCCGCGCTCGGGCACCGACAGGACGGGGAGGAGCCGCTCGACGAGCGCGGCCTGTGCTTCGCGAAGGCGGTGGCCCTGGCGGCGGCCGTAGAGGCGACGGATGGTGACGGGATCGTTCATGGCGAGAAGCGCTTAGAGCCTGTTAGCCGGCGGTGGAACGGCAATCGGCTGGCCGCGATCGAGTTCGTGAAGGACGCGTTCGGTCACCCTTCAAGCCGTTGCCCGACAAGGGCATCGTCGCAGATCTTGGTGACGCCTTCATCACCGCCGCCAGCCGCCGTTTCTTCGACCGCGAGAAGAACGTCCGCACGCTGGCGTAAGAAAACGGGGCGGCGGCCCGCGCCGCCGCCGTCCGTCGCCGATCAGCCGCGGATCAGACCGCCGCCTTCAGCGCATCGACCAGATCGGTCTTCTCCCAGGAGAAGAAGTCGCCGTCCGGCATGCGGCCGAAATGCCCGTAGCTGGCGGTCCGCTCGTAGATCGGCTTGTTGAGCCCAAGATGGGTGCGGATCGTGCGCGGCGTCAGCTTCTTGCCGCCCAGGATCGTCGCGAGCACCGTCTCGATCTTCTCGTCCTCGACCGTGCCGGTGCCGTGCGTGTCGACATAGAGCGACAGGGGCTCGGCGACGCCGATCGCATAGCTGAGCTGGATCGTGCAGCGCTTGGCGAGGCCGGCGGCGACGACGTTCTTGGCGAGATAGCGCGCGACATAGGCGGCCGAGCGGTCGACCTTGGTCGGGTCCTTGCCGGAGAAGGCACCGCCGCCATGCGGGCTGGCGCCACCATAGGTGTCGACGATGATCTTGCGGCCGGTGAGCCCGCAGTCGCCGTCCGGTCCGCCGATCTCGAAGCGCCCGGTCGGGTTGACGTAGATCGCGGTCTCGTCGGTGATGAAGCCCTCGGGCAACACGTCGTGGAAGACGCCGACGACATAGTCGCGCAGTTCCTTGTACTTTGCCGCGTCGCCGTCGTGATAATAGCCGGCGGTGTGCTGCGTCGAGACGACCAGCGCGGTGGCACGCACCGGCACTTCGTTCTCGTAGGCCAGGGTCACCTGGCTCTTGGCATCAGGCAGCAGGAACGGCGCCGCACCCGAATGACGATCGGCAGCAAGGCGTTCGAGAATCCGGTGCGAATAGAACAACGTCGCCGGCATCAGCGTCGGGGTCTCGTCGGTCGCATAGCCGAACATGATGCCCTGGTCGCCGGCGCCCTCGTCCTTGTTTCCCGAGGCATCGACGCCCTGCGCGATATGCGCCGACTGCGGATGGAGATGGTTGGCAAAGTCGGCGGTTTCCCAGTGGAAGCC
>CAXTTP010000161.1:0-6738 GCA_964247195.1 uncultured Sphingomonadaceae bacterium | reverse complement strand
CCATCGAGGCGCAGAAAGCTGCCGTCGCTCTCGTCTGCCTCGACCACCATCCAGTCCGACGCGCCGAGCCGGGCGTTCGAGCCATAGCTGTTGATGATGCCGCCGTTGATCACGGTCGGATCGACCCCGCCGGCGTCGAGCAGCGCCGCGACCATCGAGGTCGTGGTGGTCTTGCCGTGCGTGCCGGCGATCGCGACGGTCGACTTCAGCCGCATCAGCTCGGCCAGCATCTCCGCGCGCCGCACTACCGGAACCCGGCTCTCCAGCGCGAGCTCGACCTCGGGATTGCCGCGCTTGATCGCGGTCGAGGTGACGACCACCGCGGCATCGCCCAGATTGTCGGCGCGATGGCCGATCGCGACGGGGATGCCGCGCTTGCGCAAGCCCTCGATCACATAGCCTTCCGCGACGTCCGAGCCCTGCACCTTGTAGCCGAGGTTGTGCATCACCTCGGCGATGCCGGACATGCCTATGCCGCCGATGCCGATGAAGTGGATCGTGCCGATATCGGTGGCGACGCCGCGCATCAGACCGCTCCCGCGACGATCTTGCCGGCAGCGGTGCGACGGTGCGCGCCGGCCGTGCCGGAGGCATCGGCGCCGAGGCTTTCGGCGAGATCGGCGAGCGCCGAGGCGGCGTCGGGCCGGCCGCAGCCGCGCGCCCGCTTCGCCGCATTCTCCAGCGCGCCGGGTTCCAGTGCGAGCTTCTGCATCTGCTTGGCGAGTTCGACGGCGGTGAACTTGGCCTGCGGGATCGCGCGCGCGCCGCCCGCCTCGACCATCTCGCGGGCGTTTGCGGTCTGGTGGTCGTCGGTCGCCGACGGATAGGGGATCAGGATCGCCGGCCGGCCGGCAGTGGTCAGCTCTGCGACGGTCGAGGCGCCGGCGCGGCCGATGAACAGGTGCGCCCAGGCGAGGCGGTCGGCCATGTCGGGCAGATAGGTGGCGAGGTCGGCGGGGATGGCGAGGCTCGCATATTTGGCGCGGACCTTGTCGATGTCTTCCGGCCGGCACTGCTGCGTCACCTGGAGCCGGCGGCGGAAACCGAGCGGCAGCATGCCCAGCCCGTCCGGCACTACCGTCGAGAGCACGGTCGCGCCCTGGCTGCCGCCGGTGACGAGCACCCGGAACACGCCGTCGGCGCTGAGCGCGGGGAAGGGTTCGTCGCGCAACGCCACGATCTCGTCGCGGACCGGATTGCCGATGAGGTGGGTCTTGCCGGCGAGCATCGGCGAAAGGCGCTCGACCTTGGGGGAGGCGATGGCGATGGCATCGACGCGGCGCGCGAGCAGCCGGTTGACGCGGCCGAGCACCGCATTCTGCTCGTGGATCGCGGTCGGCACCTTGTCCTTGAGCGCGGCGAGCAGCGCCGGCAACGCCGGGTAGCCGCCGAAGCCGATGACCGCGGCGGGGCGGAACACCTCGTTCAGGCGGCGCGCCATGTCGCGCCCGGCGAAGATCGCGCGGATTGCCGGCAGCCATCCGGCCGGATTGCGCGAAAGCCGGCCGGCCGGCAGCACGTGCGTCTGCACGCCCCCGAACAGGCCGGGGAAGCGCGCGCCGCGGCTGTCGGTGATGAGCGCGACATGGTGGCCGCGGCGGATCAGCTCGGCGGCGAGCGCATGCGCCGGGATCATGTGTCCGCCGGTGCCCCCGGCGGCGAGGACGAAATGACGGCCGGCGGTACGCTTCATCTGCCACTCCACTTCACGACATAGGGAGAGCGGGTCAGATAAGGGTTCCGGCGCGTGAAGGCCAACAACAGCCCCATGCCGATCGACAGCGCCACCATCGACGAGCCGCCATAGCTGATGAACGGCAGCGTCATGCCCTTGGACGGCGCAAGCTGGATGTTCACCGCCATGTTGATGAGCGCCTGCAGGCCGAACTGGGTGGCCAGGCCAGCCGAGGCGAGCAGCAGGAAATCGTCCTCCTCGTGGAGAAGCTTGATGAACACGCGGACGACGATGGCAAGGTAGAGCAGCGCGATCGCGAGGCAGGCGAGCAGCCCGAACTCCTCACCGATCACCGCGAAGATATAGTCGTTATGCGGCTCCGGCAGGTGAAACTTCATCGTGCCGCCGCCCGGCCCTGTACCGATCAGGCCGCCGTTCATCAGCGCATTGTGCGCCTTCTCGGTCTGGTAGTTGTCGCCGTCATTGTAGAGGAAGGCGTCGATCCGGCGGGTCGCGACCGGGTAGAACATATAGGCCGCGCCGATCGCGACCATGCCGATGCCGCCCAGCCAAACGAGGATCCGCATCGACACGCCGGAGATCAGCAGCAGCACCAGCCAGGTCGAGAGGAAGATCACGGTCTGGCCGAAATCGGGCTGCTTCATCAGCAGGCCGGCGACGGCGGCGGCGATCAGCCCGGTGATCGGCATCACCGGCAGGCCGCGGTCATGCGCGCGCAACGACAGCAGCCACGCCACCACCACGACGAACAGCGGCTTCAGGAATTCGGAGGGCTGGAACTGGAAGACGTGGAGGTCGATCCAGCGCGTCGCGCCGTTCTTCTCGGCGCCGACGATCGGCACGAGCACGAGGCACAGCGAGAACAGGCCGGCGCCGATCAGCGCCAGGCGCCGCGCGAGATCCTTGGGCAGCATCGACACGCCGATCATCAGCGGCAGGCCGATCGCGATCCACACGACCTGCCGATAGAGATAATAAAGCGCGGGCAGGTTGTCGGGCGCGGCAGCGGCCGGCGAGGCGGCGGCGACGGCGATCAGCCCCGCCGAGATCAGGATCGCGACGAGCAGGAGGAGGACGCGGTCGATCTCCCAGAACCAGGTGCCGAACATCGACCGGTCGGCCCGGCCGAGTCGAGTCACCGCCGGCTTGCGCTTGCGTGTCGCCACCGCCGTCGACGTCATGGAAGCGCCTCCACCCCTGCCCGGAACGCGGCACCGCGCGCCTCGAAATCGCTGAACTGATCAAACGAGGCGCAGGCCGGCGACAGCATCACCACCTCGCCGGCGCGCGCCGCCGCCGCCGCCTTGACGATCGCGCGGTCGAGCAGCTTGACCTCGCAGACCGGCATGTGCGGGCGGAGCAGCTTCGCGAACATCGGGCCGGCCTCGCCGATCGTGTAGGCGGCGCGGACATTGCCGAAATGGGGCGCACAGGCGTCGAGATCGTCGGTCTTGGCGCGCCCCCCCAGAATCCAGTGCAGCCGCGGCGCGCCGTCGGCCGGCGGGAAGGCGGCGAGCGCCGGGGCGGTGGAGGTGGCGTTGGTCGCCTTGCTGTCATTGACGTAGAGCACGCCGCGCTTCTCGGCGACACGCTCCATGCGGTGCGGCAGGCCGGGATAGGTGCGCAGGCCCTGCTCGATCGCCTCTTCCCCGATGCCGAGCGCGCGGACGGCCGCCATTGCGGCGACAGCGTTCTGGGCATTGTGGGGACCTTGCAGCGAAGGCCAGTTCTCCTGATCCGGCAAGCTAGCGCCGCCGACGATAAGCTTTACCTTGGGCGACGGTGGGTTTTGCGAAAGCTCCATCGCGATGCTCCACGTCGCAGGGTCGTCCGCGGTGATCACCGCCGCGTGATCCTGCGACTGCATCTGAAACAGCCGCGCCTTGGACGCCGCATAGCCCTCGAACCCGTCATAGCGGTCGAGATGGTCCGGCGTGATGTTGAGCAGCACCGCGACGTCGCAGTCGAGGCTCCGGGTCAGATCGATCTGATAGCTCGACAGCTCCAGCACGTAGACGCCACCCGCAGGCAGCGGCTCCTGCCCCAATATCGGCAGACCGATATTGCCGCCCAGCGTCGTCGGCACGCCGGCGGTGACAAGGATGTGGTGGATCAGCGCGGTGGTGGTCGACTTGCCGTTGGTGCCGGTGATGCCGACCACCTTGTGCGCGGGGAGGCTCGCGCGGGCCTGCGCGAACAGCTCGATGTCGCCGATCAGCGGCACCGCCGCCGCCCGCGCCTGGTCCGCGATCGGGTGCTTGTTGATCGGCACGCCCGGCGAGACGACGACGCCGTCGAACTTGGCGAGGTCGATCTGCAGCAGGTCGGCCATGATCACGCGGCCTTCGAAGGCGAGCCGCCTCACCTCGTCATTGTCCCACGCCGTCACCTGCGCGCCGCTCGCCAGCAGAGCGTCGACTGTCGCCGCGCCCGAGCGGGCGAGGCCGAGCACCGCATAGCGTCTGCCGCGAAAGGCCGGGCTCGCGATCATCGCAGCTTCAGCGTCGCCAGGCCGGCCAGCGCCAGGACGAAGCTGATGATCCAGAAGCGGATCACCACCGTCGCCTCGGCCCAGCCGAGCTGTTCGAAATGATGGTGGATCGGCGCCATCTTGAAGACGCGCCTGCCCGTGCGCTTGTAGAAGAACACCTGGATGATGACGCTCATCGCCTCCAGCACGAACAGGCCGCCGACGATGCCGAGCTGGATCTCGTGATGGGCGGTGACGGCAAGCGCGCCGAGCGCGCCGCCGAGCGCGAGGCTGCCGGTATCTCCCATGAACACCGCCGCCGGCGGCGCATTGAACCACAGGAAGGCGAGCCCGCCGCCGATGATCGCCGCGCACAGGATCGACAGGTCGGCCGCGCCCGGAACGTGCGGAATGCCCAGATAGCTCGCGAACTTCGCGTTGCCGACGAGATAGGTGAAGACGAAGAAGGCGAGCGCAGCGATGATCACCGGCATCGTCGCCAGCCCGTCGAGCCCGTCGGTGAGGTTCACCGCGTTGCCGAAGCCGACGATCGTGAACGCCGCGAACGGGATGTAGAAGAACAGGCCGAGATCGATCACCGGCCCCGAGTAGAACGGCAGATAGAGGTTCGTGCCCGACTTGCTCAGGATCAGCCAGGAGGCGATGCCGGCAACCAGGAACTCGAGCAGCAGCCGCACCCGGCCGGGAATGCCCTTGTGGCTGCGCTTGGTGACCTTGTCGTAATCGTCGAGGAAGCCGATCGCGCCGAAGCCCAGCGTCACCAGCATGCACGCCCAGGTGTAGCGGTTGTCGAGGTCCATCCACAGCAGCATCGAAACCGTGACCGCGGTCAGGATCGTCAGCCCGCCCATCGTCGGCGTGCCGACCTTGGCGAGGTGGGTCTGCGGTCCGTCCGAGCGGATCGGCTGGCCCTTGCCCTGGCGCACGCGCAGCCAGCCGATGAAGCGCGGCCCGATGATCAGGCCGATCGCGAGCGCGGTGATCGCCGCGGCGCCGGCCCGGAAGGTGATGTAGCGGATGAGGTTGAGCAGGCCGGGAAAGCCCATGTGCTCGGCGATCAGGTAGAGCATGTCGTCCTTCCGCGCGCCAGCGCTCCGGAGGCGAGATACGCCACGAGCCCGGCGAGCCCGATGGCGTTGGACCCTTTGACGAGTACCGCGTCGCCCGGCCCGATCACCTCGGTCATCCGGTCGCGGGCGGTTGCGGCGTCGGCCACATGCGCGAAATCGACGCGGCCCTCAAGCGCTTCCGCGAGCGGCGCCATGCCGGCGCCGACGAGCAGTGCGAAAGCGACGCCGGCCGCCATCAGCGGTTCGGCCAGCGCGGCATGGTGGCGATCGGAGGTCTCGCCCAGCTCGCGCATCTCGCCGAGCACGGCGATGCGGCGGCTCGCGCGCTCCTGCCCGAGCACCGCAAGCGTCGCCGTCATCGAGGCGGGATTGGCGTTGTAGCTCTCGTCGATCAGCAGCGCCTCGCCATCCTCCAGCGGCACGCGGACGCGCGCGCCGCGGCCGGCGAGCCCGGCCATGTCGGCGAGCGCGAGGCCAGCGGCGGCGAGATCGCCGCCCAGCGCCTCGACCGCCGCGAGCACGGCGAGCGCGTTCGACACCCAGTGGGCGCCGGCCATGGCGACGGTGAAGGTCAGCTCGGCGGTCGGCAGCACCGCCGTCACCAGCGTACCGCCGTGAAGCCCGGGCACCGCCTCGATCGCGCGGACGTCGGCACCCTCACCGGTGCCGAAGGTCCAGATCCGGGCGGCATGCGGCCTGGCCGCGGCCGCCAGCCGGTCGCGATGCGGGCTGTCGTAGGGGATAATGGCGGTGCCGCCGGGCTCCAGCCCGGCGAAGATCTCGCCCTTGGCATCGGCGATCGCCGCCTCGCCTGAGAAGAAGGCGGTGTGCGCCGGCGCGATGGCGGTGACGACGGCGACGTGCGGGCGCACCAGCTGGGTCAGGCGAGTCATCTCGCCGGCATGGTTCATGCCCATCTCGAACACGCCGAACACGCTGTCTGCCGGCATGCGGGCGAGGCTGAGCGGCACGCCGGTATGGTTGTTGTAACTCTTGACCGAACGATGCGCCCCGCCCGGCACGGCGCGGTCGAGCGCTGCGAACAACGCCTCCTTGGTGCCGGTTTTTCCGACCGAGCCGGTGACGCCGGCGATGCGCGCCGAGGTGCGCGCGCGCGCCGCGCGGCCCAGCGCGTCGAGCGCCTGGCTCGTGTCGACGACCCGGACATGGGGCTGGCCGAACGGCTCGGCGACGATCGCTCCGGCCGCGCCCGCGGCGAACGCGCGGTCGACGAAGCGGTGGCCGTCGGTCGCCTCGCCGCGGAGCGCCACGAACAGGTCGCCCGGCCCGACCTCACGCGAGTCGAACGCGACTCCGCTCGCGGTGAAGTCGCCGTGCGCGCTGCCGCCGACGGCGGTGGCGACGTCGGCGGAGGTCCACAGCGCGCTCACCCGGCGCACTCGCGGGCGACGGCGACGTCGTCGAACGGCAGTACCCGGTCGCCGACGATCTGGCCCTGCTCGTGGCCCTTGCCGGCAAGC
>CAXTTP010000160.1:0-6800 GCA_964247195.1 uncultured Sphingomonadaceae bacterium | reverse complement strand
CCGCGCAAGCGATATGCCGACAGTCGCAATAGTAAGGGCGTTTATCTAGCCGCCGCACCCGGCTATTATACGGTGGTGGGCGTGGGGGACGGATCGCCGAAGGTCGCCCGGGCGCTCCATTCTGACAATATCGTCATCCGCAACAACATTCTCACCCGCGCCGACCGCCAGTACAAGGCCGAGCCGGAATCGGGAGCGGTGCGGTTCGAGGGCAATCGCACAGACGTGCGCTACGCCGGCGATGCGGGCGTGCGGGATGGGCCTTACAGCGTGCCGGCGCTGAGGGCCGGGCGCAGCCGCTGAGCGGCGTCAGCCGACGAGCAGGCGACTGCCGGCAAAGGCGAGGACGATCGCGAGTGCCGGGCGCAGCACCTTTTCCGACACGCGCGCGGCGAGCAGCGAGCCGGCGATGATACCAGGAATCGAGCCGAGCAGCAGCCCGCCGAGCAACACCGGATTGACGTTCCCGATCCAGAGATGGCCGAGCCCGGCGACCAGCGTGAGCGGTACGGCATGGACGATATCGGTCGCGACCAGGCGCCGCGGGTTCATGCGCAAGGGGTAAAGGGCGAGCAGCATCGTCACCCCGAGCGCGCCCGCGCCGACCGAGGTTAGCGTAACCAGCGCGCCGAGGACCGCGCCGGCCAGAACGGTGAGCGCGGGCTGATATTCGAGGAAATTGCTGCTGGTCTCCGTTCGCGCCTTCACGCCGAGGCGGTGGAACTGGCTGCGTGCGACCGTTGCGATCGCCGTGAGGATCAGCGCCACGCCGAGCACCTGCATGATGAGGCCGCCCCTCAGCTGGTGCGTTTCGGTGCGGGACAGGACCCATAGCATCACCAAGGCGGCGGGCAGGCTGCCGTAGCAGAGCCGCCGGATCACCTGCATGTCCGGACCGCCGGTCTCGCCGCCCTGCTTGTGGTGAATGGTGCCGCCCACCGTCTTGGTGATCGCGGCGAACCAGAGATCGGTGCCGACTGCCGTGGCGGGAGCGACGCCGAGCATCAGGATCATGATCGGCGCCATCAGCGAGCCGCCGCCGACGCCGGTCATCCCCACGACGAAGCCGACGATCAAGCCCGCGAGCGGGTTTACCCAATCCATGACAGCGGCTCCCCGGTTGCGGCGTCGTTCGCGCGTGTCATTCCTGTGCGGTCGTCGCGCGGATCGCGTCGGCTACGCGGTCGCGCCAGGCGGGATGGCAGATGATGAGATCGGGCAGGTAGGTATCGGCCTGATTGTAGACGAGCGGCGACCCATCGACGCGCGAGCAGAACAGGCCATGCGCCTCCGCCACCGCGACGGGGGCGCAATTGTCCCATTCATACTGGCCGCCGGTGTGGAGGTAGATATCGGCCTCGCCGCGCACCACGGCCATCGCCTTGGCACCGGCCGAGCCCATCGGAACAAGCTCCGCGCCGAGCATCTCCGCCACCGCAAGCGCCTCCTTGGCGGGACGGGTGCGGCTGACGAGCATGCGCGGACGCTCCGCCGCGTCGGGCACCGCGATCGGCTTCCCGCTGCACAAGGTGGCGGGCAGGCCGGGCAGAGCGACCGCGCCGAGGGTGGCGACCCCATCGACGGCCAGGGCGATGTGGACGGCCCAGTCCGCGCGGCCCTCGCCATATTCGCGCGTGCCGTCGAGCGGATCGACGATCCACACCCGGCTGGCGGAGAGGCGCGCGTCGCTGTCCTTTTCCTCCTCGGAGAGCAGGGCATCGTCGGGTCGCTGCGCCGCGAGCGCCTCGACGATGAAGGCGTTGGCGACACGGTCGCCGGCCTTGCCCAGCGCCTTGCCCGCGAACAGGCCGGAACGCTGGAGCGTCAGCAGCAGATCGCCGGCGACATCGGCGATGTGGCGGGCGAGTGCGGCATCGTCGAGGGGTGGGAGATTGTCGCTCATCCGATCAGCCGTTCGACGATGAGATCGGCGGCCTGCTCGGCCGTCATGCCGGTGGTGTCGATTCGGATCTCCGGATCGTCGGGCGCTTCATAGGGGCTGTCGATGCCGGTGAAGTTGGCGAGCTGGCCGCTGCGCGCCTTGGCGTAGAGGCCCTTCACGTCGCGCGATTCGGCCTCGGCCAGTGGCGTATCGATGTGGATCTCGACGAACTCGCCCGGCGCCATCATCGCGCGCACCATCTCCCGCTCCGCCCGGAAGGGCGAGATGAAGGCGGTGATGACGATCAGGCCGGCATCGGTCATCAGCTTGGCGACCTCGCCGACGCGGCGGATATTCTCGACGCGATCGGCATCGGTGAAGCCGAGATCCTTGTTGAGGCCGTGGCGCACATTGTCGCCATCGAGCAGGAAGGTGTGGCGGTTCATCCGCACCAGCTTCTTCTCGACGAGATTGGCGATGGTGGACTTGCCCGCACCCGACAGGCCGGTGAACCAGAGCACCGCCGGCTTCTGGTTCTTCAGGTCGGCATGTTTCTCGCGGCTGATGTCGAGCGCCTGCCAGTGGACGTTCTGGCTCCGGCGCAGCGAGAAGTGCAGCATGCCTGCCGCGACCGTGGCGTTGCTGATCTTGTCGATCAGGATGAAGCCGCCTAGCGTGCGGCTGTCGTCATAAGGCTCGAAGGTGATCGGCCGGTCGGTGGCGAGCGTCACCACGCCGATTCCGTTCAGCTCCAGCGTCTTGGCGGCGAGGTGCTCCATCGTGTTGACGTTGACAGCATATTTTGGCGGCTGGACGGTGGCGGTGACCATTTGCGTGGCGAGTTTCAGCCAATAAGCGCGGCCGGGGAGCAGCGCCTCGTCCGCCATCCAGACCAATGCGGCCTCGAATTGGTCGGCCACCTGCGGCGGCGCGTCGGCCACCGCGATCACGTCGCCGCGCGAGCAATCCACCTCGTCGGCCAGCGTGATGGTGACGGACTGGCCGGCGACCGCACGTTTCAGATCGCCATCGAAGGTGACGATGCGGGCAACCGTGCTCGTCTTGCCCGACGGTAGGATGCGGACGGCATCGCCGGGCTTCACCGTGCCGCTGGCGATCAGGCCAGAGAAGCCCCGGAAATCGAGATTGGGGCGGTTGACCCACTGCACGGCCATGCGGAACGGCTTTGCCTGATCGGCGACCTGATCGACCTCCACCGTCTCCAGATGAGCCATGAGGGTGGGGCCGTCATACCAGGGCGTGCTGTCGCTCTTTAGAGTGATGTTGTCGCCCTTGAAGCCGGAGATCGGCATCGCAGTGAAGGCGGCAATCCCGATCGAATCGGCAAAGGCGTGGTAATCGGCGATGATCGCATCATATCGGGCCTGATCGTAGCCGATCAGATCCATCTTGTTCACCGCGACCACCAGATTGCGGATGCCGAGCAGGTGGGCGAGATAGCTGTGCCGCCGGGTCTGGGTGAGGACGCCCTTGCGCGCATCGATCAGGATCACGGCGAGGTCGGCAGTGGACGCGCCGGTCACCATGTTGCGGGTATATTGTTCATGGCCGGGCGTGTCGGCGACGATGAACTTGCGTTTCTCGGTCGAGAAGAAGCGGTAGGCGACATCGATCGTGATGCCCTGCTCGCGCTCCGCGGCGAGACCGTCGACCAGCAAGGCGAAATCGATCTCGCCGCCCTGGGTGCCGACGCGCTTGCTGTCCGCCTCCAAGGCGGCGAGCTGGTCCTCGAAGATCATCTTCGAATCGTAGAGTAGGCGGCCGATCAAGGTGGACTTGCCGTCGTCCACCGAGCCGCAGGTGATGAAGCGCAGCAGGCTTTTATGCTGATGCTGCACCAGATAGGCGTCGATATCTTCCGATATCAAATCCTGCACCTGGTACGCACTATCCCGAACATTGGTCATCAGCGAAGCTACCCCAACCCATTCATCGCCATGCCGGCGGTTAACATCACGAGACGCGGCCCGGGCGGGCCACCAACCGACAGCCCTGAAATATCCTGAATGGATGACCTACAGGTTTCGATCACGAACTCTTTCCACATTGGACGGACTGGCGCAAACCCCGTTCATTGCGCTGCAATATAGCGGGGCGGCGAGCCGCTCGCCATGCATCTCGCCTAATGGCGGGTAAAGCTGGCGTTGACCAACGTTGTTACCTGCGTGCTGGAACCTGGCGGTGTAAGCCACGGAAACGAAGCGTTGAGACGATGATGTTCCTGACCCCCAACATGGTCGTAGCCGGCACCTAGGCGATGCTTGCCGCCATTGCGGTGATCGGCCTGCTGTGCATCGGCGCGTCCGGCGGCTCTGCCGATGTGCCGCTTTGGGCCGCTGTGGCGACAGGTGGTGCCGCCGTGCCGCTGCTGGAGATCGCCGTTCCGTGGCAACGCCGCGCCGACCTGCTCAAGGGCGTGCTCGCTTTGTCCAACGCGATCGCCGCGACCGGCCTGCTGGGTCAGTCGCAGGCGGTGGCGGATGTGCTCGCCTTGGCGGGTGGGGCGCTGATGGCGTTCGTGGCGCTTCACGCCGAACGGATGCGGCGTGATGCACGCGATCATGGCGACCTGCGCCTCGACGTCATCGCCGTGGAACGCCGCCGTGCCGCGCGCCGGCGCGGCTATGCCGCCAAGGCCAGCCGCAAGCGCGCTGAGGCTGCTAACCGGGCGCTTGGTTGAGCCGTAGGACAAGCCCTAACCCTACAAAGATCAGAAATTCCCTACTCACCCTGCCGTCACGTAGTCGCTAACGGAGTGCGACCCTCGGCAGGAGAATATTTCCTGGCTGAGACGATCGCTTCGCCCGGCTCGTTCGTGCCGCAGCAGCCGCCCGCTTCGGCACATTGGGTAGCCTGGCGCTTTCGGTGACCGGGGCCAGGCACTGCCGGTGGAATCGGGTGCCGGCAGCGTGGTATCCGCCACCATCGCGGCGGCGGCGGCGCTTTCCGGCGCGATCGACCTGGATCGCCAGCGGCTCCACCGGATCGTGGTGCCCGCCGGCTGGACGAACGCCGCGCTGAGCTTCCAGACGAGCAGCGACCGGACTATGTGGAGCGATCTCTACGATGCGTCCGGCGAGATCGTGGTGGGTGCTGGCGTGGTCACCGGCAGGCGGGCGGTGCTGCTCTATCCGGCGACGTTCTTCGTGCAGATACGCAGCGGCACGGCGGCGGCGCCGGTGAACCAGGCAGCGGCGCGCGCTGACGCTCGTGACGGTGGCGCGCTGATGCCCCGCATAGTGTATGCGTGCCGGCGGGGCTCAACGCTGAGCCTCGATGCATCCGGCTTCGCGGCCGGGCTGTTATCGGGCAGCCCGATCGGCACGTTGACCGATCCGTTCGCTGGGCAGGGGCTGGGGACGACCGGCTTGCCACCTTCGGCATGACGCAAAGCGCTGCCTGGTTCCGTTAACCGCCTTCGGCGAATACGGGCCGGGCGAGAAGGGCAAGCGGCCGCTCCACTGGTTCGACGTGCCAAACCAGCCCCTCGTGTCGTTCGTCGGCATCTGGCGACCGACTGAGAGCGGATCGACGTTCGCCTTCCTGACTGCCGAGCCGAACGCAATCGTCGCACCTATCCACCTCAAGGCGATGCCGGTGCTGCTCCACGCAGAGGAAGGGGAGCGCTGGCTCCGGCACGTTCGAGGAGGCGTTCGCGTCGGCGGCGCCCTACCCGTCGCCGCTGATGACCATCAGCGCCGCCTGACTTCTCCAGCCTTATGGCAGACGAGCGCGAGCATCATGTGCCAGTCGCGCGGTCGCAGGGCAGTCTCTCGATATGGGACAGGCCGACTGGCCGCCATTGCTCGGCGAACATCGGTCGCGTATTTGCTCAGCCGAATTTGGAGCGGCTATGGTTTCGTGGACAGACCTTGACCCGGAAGAGATCAAGGCGAAGGTGCGCATGGCCTACGGCAGTGGGCGCGAGTTCGAGGTGCTGAACGGGCTCCCTGCCCACTCATTCCACGACACCCTCCGGGGCCGGCCGAACGCCGCCGTGCAAGAGGTAATCATCGACTTCCTGAATGGTCGGCTGACACCGCCGAAGGAGCGGCCGCCGCACAGGCGAGCGGTCGCGCGTCGCTGAAGCTCGGCTGTCGCCCTGCTGGCAGGCCCGCTCGGATCAAAGCACGGTCAAATGTTGATGGCAGACAGCCACATGGGTGCGGGGAGGTTCTACTCGGGCTTGGCGTGCTTCGCGCGCAGTTTGGCCGCAAATGCCTCTTCGATCCCGGCAACCGCTTCGTTGATCGCGCGCACGCTTCGCTCGTATGTAGTCGAGCAGCTTGGCAAAGGCGGCGCCGGCTCCCAGCGAGCCCAGGCCGGTCACCCGCGTCGGCCAGTTCTGGACAGCCAGTTCATCGCACTGGCGCCAGGCCGGAACTTCGTAGATCGTTCGCCATAATGTCTTGCCTCCCCCTGAGGATTGGCAGCAACGCCGCAAGTGATATGAAGCGTTCGAATCGGAGCGGTTTCACGGCCGTGTTGCCGCTCCGGTTCACCGAGGCGGAGCGGTTCGTTGGGGAACGCAGCCGTTCCGCTTCACTTTGCGACTTCGTCCGCTTCGTTCGCGCCGCCTCTGCTTACGGCGCATCGTCTAGTTTTGTTAAGGTTCCTAGAGTAGGCAGGCGGTCGAGCCGCCGCTCCCAAGCCGGCGGCAAACTGAGGCGGAGCGCTGCTCGAAGCGCGCTCCGCCTGCCTTCCTAAAGTTACCGCGTTTGTGCTACCTTGGTTCAGGCATCGGCGAGCTGCAACTCCGTCGCTGCTCGTGAGGCGGGGAGGTAAACGTCTCCAGCGGCTGCCGCCCCGTCTCACTCCACCGGTGCCGGAGCCTGCGTCAGCTAGGCCACGGACTCATTATGCCTGATCCAGATGCGGATCGATGCGAGTTGGACGG
>CAXTTP010000159.1:0-6829 GCA_964247195.1 uncultured Sphingomonadaceae bacterium | reverse complement strand
GTTCCAGGGCGAGATCGCGCGCTTCGCGCTGCTTGCCGTGCTGATGCCGATCGTCTCAGGCATGGGCGGCAATGCCGGCACGCAGACGCTGGCGGTGATCGTGCGGGCGCTCGCCACCAACCAGCTGACCAGTTCGAACACCTGGCGGATGATCGGCCGCGAGTTCCGCATCGCCGCCGCCAACGGCGCCTCGCTCGGGCTGATGATCGGGGTCGGCACCTTCCTGATCTACGGCAATCGCGACCTGGCCCTCGTGATCGGGCTGGCGATGATCATCAACAACCTCGTCGCCGGATCGGCCGGCGTGCTGGTGCCGATCGGGCTGGAGAAGGCGGGCGTCGACCCGGCGGTCTCGTCGGCGGTGTTCGTGACGATGGCGACCGACGTTATGGGCTTCTTCTCGTTTCTCGGGCTTGCCACGCTTTGGGGCCTCGGCGCGGCTTGACGGCGCGAGCGCGGACCCCAGATCGACGGTCATGGCGCTCCACATCACCAAGGTCGCGTTCGGCTGCGCGAGTGTCGAGGAGTTGGGCACGCGGCTGCTGGGTCGCGCCGCCGCCGAGGAAACGACCGTCACCACCCGCTACAAGCCCAAGCGCGCCGACGAGCTCGTCGGCGGGTCGCTCTTCTGGATCATCAAGCACCAGCTCGTCGCTCGGTCGTCGATCGTCGGCTTTGGGGAGAGCGACGGACGCTGCGTGATCCGGGTCGCTGCCGGGCTGGTGCCGGTGCGGGCCTGCGCCAAACGGGCCCACCAGGGCTGGCGCTACCTCGCGGCCGGCGACGCGCCAGGCGATCTGGCAGAGGACATTGCCGAACTCGGCGGCATGCCGCCGGCGCTGATCAGCGCGCTGGCTTCGCTGGCGCTGATCTGAACGCACCGCGACCGGAAGCGTCGCTGCGGACGCTCCCGGTCGCTTTGGCAGTTTAGCGAGCCGCGATCTCGGACGAGCGCGGGGGAGCGGAGAACTCGACATGATCGTTGTTGTAGACGCCGGTCACGCGCGATCCGGCGACGCGGAGCGCGAACGTGCGCCCGCTGTCGTCATGGCCGCTGAGCAGCTTGTAGCTTCCCATGTCGGTTTCGGTGAAGACGTAGGTCGTGCCGCCGCGCGTGAAAGTGGAGCTTTCGGACTCGGCGGGGGCGGCGAAGGCCGGAACCGTGCTGAAAGCAACGGTGGCGGCAGCGGTGAAAGCGAACGCGACAAACTTGGACATGGCAGTTTCCTTTCGGAGGGCTGCCGTTCAGGCTTTATGTTGTGCGGTGCAACATGGCGGCCGAGATCCTATCCGTCGATTGCGCAAGAGGGTGAGACGGGTGTCCGTCGCACATGCGGTATCAGGGCAGGAGCGTGCGCGTTCCGGCGGCGGCGAGCAGGCCGGGGAGGATGGCGGCGTCGGCCTTCGCAACATCGTGCTTCTCGACGCTGGCCATCATCACCGGCGGCTCGCTTGGCGCGTGACCGCCATAGACGAAGCCGTAGACCGGATAGGCGTGGGTACCGACCTTGCCGATCGGCGCGAACCAGACCTTGACCTGGCTCCAGTCGCCCGCGGCGGACGCGTCGACCACGGTCACGTCGCGCTCGACCTGGCCGCGATGGCCGTTGATCACCGACCAGTTGGCGTGGGTGACGCGGATCTCGCGGTCGCCGACGATGCGGCTGACCGTGGCGACATGGCCGACGCGCATCGCGCCGCTCGCCTTGAACACCAGGACCGAGCCGACCTTCGGGGCATGGCCGCGATCATATTTGCCGTCAGCCTGGCCCCACCAGCCGGCGGCGTTGCCAAACAACTGGATGCCCGAGATCTCGCGGGCGTAGGGCGCGCACTGGAGCGCGCTGGCGGGAGAGGCGAAAAAAGAGGCGACGGCGAGCGCGAGGGAACAAATCAGCGCCTTCGACCATTTCCGCATTCGTAAGCCTCCGAACCATTGTCCGGAGCATGCCTAGCCACTGGCCGGCGCCGTCGGGAAGCCCGACCGCTTATCTTTGCGTTTAACTGAGCCGCCGGCGTGTCGGATGGTGTCGCGGTGCAGCAATTTTGTGCCCGGGTGCACAGCGCACCCAGCGTTTATTGGCCGTTCAGGTTCAAATCGCCGAAGCGCGGCCGCTAGTCGTTGGTCTCGGCGATCTGGTTGAGATGGGCATCGTCGATGATGCGGACCTTGCCGTGCGCGAGCTCGATGATCCCGGCGTCCGCCCAGGATGCGAGCTGACGGTTGATGTTTTCCCGGCTCATGCCGACGAAATTGCCGAGCTCGCCCTGGCTGAGATCGCCGGCGAGACGGTGGCCGTCCACCTTGTGCTGCGTCAGCCGCTTGAGGAAGCGGGCGAGGCGGGGTCCGGCGGCGAAGGCGCGGTCGCTTTCGATCGTGGCGTTGGTCGCCCGCAGCCGCCGCGCCATCTCACGCAGCAGCTTCAGGGCAAAGCGTGGATGGCGCTCGATATAGCCCTCGAAGGCGGCGCGCGACATGCGCAGCGTCGTGCCATGGTACATCGCGGTTGCGGAAGCGGTGCGCGGCTCGCCGTCGAGCAGCGCGATCTCGCCGATGATCGATCCCGGCTCGGCATAATCGAGCACGATCTCATGTCCGTTCGGCGCGATCATGCTGACCCGGGCGACGCCGGTGACGAGGAGCACGAGCGCGTCGCCCTCTTCGCCCTGAGCCAGGATCTGCTGGCCGGGCCGGATCTTGTGGATGCTGCCGACCTCGAGCAGGTCGCGCACCTCCTCCACGTTCATGCCGTGCAAGGTCGAGTTGCGCGGCAGCAACCTGACGATTTCCTCGGGTTTCACGTCCGCTCCTGCTCGGCTACCGATGCCATCGACATGCGACGGCTCCCTCTCCGGCCCCCCGGCCGGATGTGACTCGCGGTGACAGGCTGCCCGGAATCGGGCGCGAGCACAATCACCGCTTCGCCATGCAACGGTTGCATCACACCTGCTCGCTCCTGCACCTGCGCGCATCGGCGCCCGCCTGGTAGCGGCGCCGCGCCACCACGCCGCCGCGGAGCGCTCCGTGACCATGCTGGGCCTGATCTTCTGCCAGATGAACCTGCACCGGCCGGACATGCGGTTCTGCTGGGCGCGCGGGCTGCGCGTCGTCCACTGCGTGGATTGCGGGCGCGAGATGGTGGAGCAAGGCCGGGGACGCTGGCGGCCATCACGGCCGGACCGTCCGCGCAGCTAGCGGCAGGCGCGGCGGCGACGCTTCAACCGCGCGGCCGAATGCTTTAGAGCGTTCGCGCATGTTCGGAACCACTCCAGACTTCGATGGGCCGCGATTGCCGGGCCGGCAGGTGGCCTTACCTGTCTCGCGATTGCGCTGAGGCGGGCCATGGCGGTCTTCAATCTCGGGGCGAAGCCCTTCTTCGACGACAAGAACCGCGCCTTTTGGCTGCTGCAGTCGGCCGGGTGGTCGGGCTATTTCGTGCTGCGCGCGCTCGGCGGCCTGGCCAATGCGATGGGCCTGCTGTTCATCGTGCCGACCGCGCTCGCGACCGCGACCGGCTATTCGCTGACGCTCCTGATGGCGGCGATCTTTCGCCGCCTGATCCACCAGAAGCCGATCGTCACCTGGGGCGGGTCGATCATGATCCTGCTGGTCGCCTCGGCCGCCTTCTCGATGATCGAGGTATGGGCGCACGCCACCTTCTACCGGCCCGGCGCGATGCCGGCGGGGATCGAGTTCTTCGGCGCCATCCTGCTCGATTTCGCGCTGCTCGCAGCGTGGTCCGGGCTCTATTACGGGATCAACTTCTACCTGCTGCTGGAGAAGCAGGCGCACCAGCTGACGCGGCTGGAGACCCAGGCGAGCTCGGCGCAACTCGCCATGCTGCGCTATCAGCTCAACCCGCATTTCCTGTTCAACACGCTGAATTCGATCTCCACGCTGGTGCTGCTCAAGCAGACCGATCGCGCCAACGTGATGCTGTCCCGCCTCTCCTCCTTCCTGCGCTACACGCTCGTCAACGAGCCGACGGCGCAGGTGACGCTCACCCAGGAGGTCGAGACGCTGAAGCTCTATCTCGAAATCGAGAAGATGCGGTTCGAGGAGCGGCTGCAGCCGCGCTTCGAGATCGACAATGCGGTGTCGCGCGCGCGGCTGCCATCGCTGCTGCTGCAGCCGCTGGTCGAGAATGCGATCAAATATGCGGTGACGCCAAAGGAGGAAGGGGCGGAGATCGCGGTGGAAGCGCGACTGGCCGGAGAGCGGGTGCAGATCACCGTGTCCGACACCGGCCCGGGCTTGAACGAAAACGCCGGCCGGCAGATATATTCGCTCGGCGTCGGCCTCGCCAACATCCGTGAGAGGCTGGCCCAGGCATATGGCGCCGACCATCGGTTCGACATTCAGTCTAACCGGGAGGGCGGGTTCGGCGTCGTGATCGAGATACCGTTTCAGACCGAAACAAGCCCCAAGGAAGCTGCATGACGATCCGTACCATCCTCGTCGACGACGAGCCGCTCGCCATCCAGGGCCTGCAGCTCCGGCTGGAACCGCACGAGGACGTGGAAATCATCGAGACCTGCCTCAACGGCCGCGAGGCGATCCGCGCGATCAAGACCCACAAGCCCGATCTCGTCTTCCTCGACATCCAGATGCCCGGCTTCGACGGCTTCTCCGTCCTCCAGGGCTTGATGGAGGTGGAGCCGCCGCTGGTCGTGTTCGTTACCGCCTATATGGATCATGCGCTGCGGGCGTTCGAGGCGGACGCGGTCGACTATCTGATGAAGCCGGTCGACACCGATCGCCTCGCCGACACGCTCGACCGGGTCCGCCAGCGCCTTGCCGAAAGGCGCGGCGCGGAGGAGGCGAGTAGGCTCAAAGAGGCGCTCGCCGAGCATGCGCCGGACGCGGTGGTGGAGATGGCGGACGGTGGCGACGCGCCAGCGTCGAATCGCTTCGAGAAGCTCATCAACATCAAGGATCGCGGCCAGATCTTCCGCGTCGATGTCGATTCGATCGAGAGCATCGAGGCGGCCGGCGACTATATGTGCATCAAGACGCCGGACACCACGCTGATCCTGCGCGAGACGATGAAAGATTTGGAGAAGCGGCTTGATCCGCGCCGGTTCCAGCGCGTCCACCGCTCCACGATCGTCAATCTCGATCTCGTCAAGCAGGTCAAGCCGCACACTAACGGCGAATGTTTCCTGGTGCTGCATTCGGGCACGCAGGTGAAGGTAAGCCGCAGCTACCGCGACGTGGTGGCACGCTTCGTACACTGATCGGCGGAAGCGGCAGGCGCAGCGGCGGCTCCCTGCCTGCCTCGCCGGAAGTCTCCTATCGCCCCCCGAACGTTCGTCCCCGGGATACCCGTTAGTGGCCCGGATGGACGGGCGCTGTGATGTCGTGGTGGTGTTTGGCGATGTAGGCCGCGCGCCATTCGGCCTGGGTGAGGCGCCGCGATGCGGGTTGGGCGGGATCGGCAGCTGCTCGCGCCTTATCGGCCCGCTCGGAGCCGCCGAAGAAGCGAAGCGAGAGCGGCTTGGGTGTGCCGAGCGGGGGCCGGTTCGATTGCGGCGTCCCCGTCGGCGACGCTGCCGCCGCCGCCGCGAGCGCCAGCCAGATGGCGGCGCCGGCGATGTGTCTTGCCTGCTTCAAGCCTTGCCCGGCACGAAGCCCAGCGCCACACCGTTCATGCAATAACGCAGGCCGGTCGGCTTCGGTCCGTCGTCGAAGACATGGCCGAGATGGCCGCCGCAGCGCCGGCAGTGGACCTCGGTGCGGGTCATGCCGAGCGAGCTATCGCTCGTCGTCTTGATCGCGTTCGACAGCGGTTGCCAGAAGCTCGGCCAGCCGGTGCCGCTGTCGAACTTGGTCTTGGACGAGAAGGCCGGCAGCTTGCACCCGGCGCAGGTGAAGGTGCCGGCGCGATGCTCGTTCAGCAGCGGGCTCGTGAACGGCGCCTCGGTGTCTTCGTGGCGGAGCACCTGATAGGCCGCAGGCGAGAGGCGCTTCTTCCATTCGGCGTCGGGCAGCATCAGCTCGAACTTGCCCTGCGGTTCTGCCCCGGCGAACGCCCCCCAGCCGAGGATCGCCGCCGCGCTTATCGCGGCCACGCCGGTGCCGATGAACTGCCGTCTGTCGAGCTCCATGATCGTCTCCGTACCGTCGCGGCGGGGCCGCGCACGGGTGCCATGTAGCCTATCGAAGTGCCGCTTTCATCGGCCGCCGCCGGAAAAATCCGCCGCCGCCGCCCGATTTCAGCACGCTGACACGGAAGCGGCTGGCGGCGAAGCGGATGATGAGCGCGATCCATGCCGCCTGCCACAGCATCGCCAACACATGCGGCCAGAGCGTCGGCAGCTGCGCGGCGCGGGCGAGCATGGCGAACGGCGACGACCAGGGGAAGATGGTCGCGGCGAGCGCCGTTCCGCTGTTCGGGTTGCCCACTGCGGCGGAGGCGAAGGCGAAGACGACGAGCTGGCCCATGGTCACCGGCATCGACATCGTCTGCACCTCGCGCACCGACGACGCCTGCGCGCCGATGCCGAGGAAGGCGGCGCCGAGCAGCAGGTAGCAGGCGGTGAAATAGAGGACGCCGAGCAGCAGGAAGGTCGGCCAGCCGACCGCCGGCGGCGGCAGGCCGGCAGCGCCGGGGGCAGAGGCGAGCACCGCAATCGTCGCGGTCGATCCCCACACCGCGATGCCGGTCAGCGACATGCCGAGCATGGCGATCAGCTTGCCGACGAAGATCGCGTCGATCGGCACGGCCGCCGCGAGCACCTCGATCACCTTGTTCGACTTCTCCTCGATGAGGTTCGAGAGCAGCATGCCAGCGAGGATCGTCGTCAGCATCACGAGCACGAGCTGCGC
>CAXTTP010000158.1:0-6868 GCA_964247195.1 uncultured Sphingomonadaceae bacterium | reverse complement strand
GTGTGATTGCCGATCCAGTGCCCTTCGGCCGCGGCACGCTCGGCGCAGCGGCGCAGGCGCGCGTCGAAAGCGGCGGCGGCGCGCTCGGCCTGCTTGCGCTCGGCACCCGCAACCACCTCGCCGGCGAGCTTGGCATCCCGGCGGCGCTGGAGGACGCGGCGCAGCTGATCGCCGCCGGCACCACCCGCCGCATCGATCTCGCGACGGTGAACGGGGCTGCCTTCGTCAACAACGCCTCGATCGGCTTCTATCCGCTGATGGTGCGCTGGCGCGATGCCGAGCGCGGGCGGCGCGGCCTGCCGAAATGGCTGGCGACGGTCCCGGCGGCATGGGCGACGCTGCGCCGCCTGCCGCATCATCGCTTGCGCATCACGCTGGCCGGCCGGTCGCGGCCGCTGGTCACGCCGCTGCTGTTCGTCGGCAACAACCGCTATCTGCTGGAGCGCGGCAGCATCGGCCAGCGGGTGGCACTCGACGACGGGAAGCTGTCGGTGTTCGCGGTCGCGTCGCAATCGCGCCTCGGCATCCTCTGGTTCGCGGCGCGCATGATCGCCGGCCGCGCCGATCCGGCCCGCGATTTCGCCGCGCTCGAGGAGTGCGCCGACTTCACTGCGGACGCGCGATCCGGCCGCATCGACGTCGCGCTCGACGGCGAGGTTCACCGCATGACGCCGCCGCTCCGCTTCGCGATCCGGCCGCTGGCGCTGACGGTGATAGCGCCGCCTGCCGACGCCGCCGCTTGAGAGTCGCAGTCGCCTCGCTTAAGTCCGCACCATGACCTCGACCAACGACATCCGGCGTTCCTTCCTCGATCATTTCGCCGCAGCCGGGCACACCCCGGTCGCGTCTGCGCCTCTGGTGCCGTACAATGATCCGACGCTGATGTTCGTCAACGCCGGCATGGTGCCGTTCAAGAATGTCTTCACTGGCCTCGAGACGCGGCCCTATGTCACCGCGACATCGAGCCAGAAGTGCGTGCGTGCCGGCGGCAAGCATAACGACCTCGACAATGTCGGCTACACCGCGCGGCACCTGACCTTCTTCGAGATGCTCGGCAATTTCTCGTTCGGCGACTATTTCAAGGAGCGCGCGATAGAGCTCGCCTGGTCGCTGATCACCGGCAGCTGGGGCCTTCCGAAGGACAAGCTCTCCGTCACCGTCTATCACACCGACGACGAGGCGTTCGGCCTCTGGCGCCGGATCGCCGGCCTGCCCGAAGAACGGATCATCCGCATCCCGACTTCGGACAATTTCTGGGCGATGGGCGACAACGGCCCGTGCGGTCCCTGCTCCGAGATCTTCTACGATCACGGCCCGTCGGTGCCCGGCGGCCCGCCCGGCTCGCCGGACCAGGACGGCGATCGCTTCGTGGAAATCTGGAACCTCGTCTTCATGCAGTTCGTGCAGGAGAGTGCCGAGATCGTCGGCGACCTGCCGAAGCCATCGATCGACACCGGCATGGGGCTGGAGCGCATCGCGACGGTGCTGCAGGGCGTCCACAGCGTCTATGAGACCGACACCTTCAAGGCGCTGATCGCCGCTTCGGGCGAGCTGACCCGCAACGATACCGCCGGCCCGATGCAGGCGTCGCACCGTATCATCGCCGACCATCTGCGCTCGACCAGCATGCTGATTGCCGATGGCGTGCTGCCGGCGAACGAGGGCAGGGGCTATGTGCTGCGCCGGATCATGCGCCGGGCGATGCGTCATGCCCATCTGCTCGGCGCGGCCGAGCCCTTGATGCACCGGCTGGTGCCGGCGCTGGTCGCCGAGATGGGGGTCGCCTATCCCGATCTCGTCCGTGCCCAGCCGCTGATCGAGGAGACGCTGAAGCTGGAAGAGACGCGCTTCCGCCAGACGCTCGACAAGGGCCTGCGGCTGCTCGACGACGCGACCGCGAACATGCCCGCCGGCGCGACGCTCCCCGGCGAGGTCGCGTTCCGGCTCTATGACACGTTCGGCTTTCCCTACGACCTGACCGAGGACGCGTTGCGCGCGCAGGGCCTGGGCGTCGACCGCGCCGGCTTCGACGTGGCGATGGCGGAGCAGAAGCGCGCGGCGCGTGCCGCCTGGAAGGGGTCGGGCGACAAGGCGTCGGGCGAGATCTGGTTCGACATCGCCGAGGATGCGGGCTCGACCGAGTTCACTGGCTATACCGCCGCCGAGGGCGAAGGCGTGGTCGTCGCGATCGTTCGCGATGGGGCGCGCGTCGACCACGCGCAGACCGGCGAGACGGTGACGATCCTCACCAACCAGACGCCGTTCTACGCCGAGAGCGGCGGCCAGATGGGCGATGTCGGCACGATCAGCGGCGACAACGGCTTTTCGGCGAGCGTGAGCGACACGGCCAAGCCGCTCGGCCGGCTCCATGCCCACCGCGCCGTGATCGAGGGTGGCGAGGTGCGCGTCGGCGAAAGCGTCCGGCTCGTCATCGACGTCGCGCATCGCGCGCAGGTCCGTGCCAACCATTCGGCGACGCACCTGCTGCATGCGGCGTTGCGCAAGCATCTCGGCCCGCATGTCACCCAGAAGGGCAGCCTCGTCGCGCCCGACCGCCTGCGTTTCGACTTCTCGCATCCCAAGGCGCTGAGCCCCGCGGAGATCGCGATCGTCGAGGCGGAGGTCAACCGCCACATCCGCGAGAACGATGCGGTGACGACCCGGCTGATGACGCCCGACGATGCGGTGGCGGCCGGCGCGATGGCGTTGTTCGGCGAGAAATATGGCGACGAGGTGCGCGTCCTCTCGATGGGGCTCGGCGATGCCGCGAGCTATTCGGTCGAGCTCTGCGGCGGTACGCACGTCAACGCGTTGGGCGACATCGCGCTCTTCAAGATCATCGCCGAGAGCGCGGTGGCGAGCGGCGTGCGGCGCATCGAGGCGCTGACCGGCGAGGCTGCGCGCCAGTGGCTGACCGCGCGGGAGGATCGGCTGAAGGAGGCCGCCGCGGTGCTGCGCGCCTCGCCCGACGAGGTGCCGGCGCGGGTCGCCAGCTTGGTCGAGGAGCGACGCCGGCTGGAGCGCGAGCTCGGCGAGGCGAAGAAGGCGCTGGCGCTGGGCGGCGGCGGCGCTCCGGCGTCGGGCGAGAGCGGGCCGGAGCGCGTCGGTGGTCACGGCTTCGTCGGCCAGGTCATCGAGGGGCTCGATCCCAAGGGGCTGCGCGGTCTCGTCGACGACGCCAAGAAGCGGCTCGGTTCCGGCGTCGCCGTGCTCGTGGCGGTCAACGAGGGGCGGGCGACCGTCGCGGTCGGCGTCACCGACGACCTCTCGGCGCGCCTCAGCGCGATCGATCTGGTGCGCCAAGGCGTGGCCGCGATCGGCGGGCAGGGCGGCGGCGGACGGCCCGACATGGCGCAGGGCGGAGGCCCGGACGGCGCGAAGGCGCTGGACGCGGTGCAGGCAGTGCGGGCCGCCGTAGCGCTGAGCACCGAAGCAGCCTGACCGACTAGCTGCCGGTCTAGACGCCTTCTTCCAGCGCGTCGGGGGCCGCGGCGTCACGCAGCGTCCGGCGGCGCAGCCGCGGCTCCCGGGTCATCTTCGCCATCTCCATGATCTTGGCGCGCAGCTCGGCGCGCTTCTCGTGGATCGACGCGATCACCGGCCCCATCGGCAGGCCCAGATCGACCAGCGCCGCCTCGGAAAGCTGCAGCGACGATTCGATCGTCTCGGGCACCGCATCAGTCGCGCCCGCCCGATAGAGTTCGGCGGCGTGGTTGGGGTCGCGGGCGCGTGCGACGATGGTCAGATCGGGAAAGCGCCGGCGGACGTTGGCGATGATCCGGCTCGTCAGCGGCTTGTCGCCGACCGTGACGATCAGCGCGCTGGCGGAGTCGAGCCCGAGCAGGTCGACCATGCCGGGCCGCGAGATGTCGCCGAACATCGCGTTGTAGCCACGGCGCCGGGCGCTGGCGATGCAGTCGATATCGGCGTCGATCGCGAGGTAGGGCAGTTCGTGCGCGTCGAACATCTGCGCGACCAGCCGCCCGACCCGGCCGCAGCCGACGATGATGGTGCGGCCGGCCGTCGCGGTGTGCGCCGACAGCACGTCGGCGGACGCGCTTCGCGCCTCGACGCGGCGGGCGGCGTCGCGGCCCACGCGGGCGAGGAGCGGCGTGATGGTGAGGCCGATCGCGGTGACGATCTGCCAGAAGGAGGCGGTCGACGGCAGGATCAGCCCGGCCTCGGTGGCGGTGGCGAGCACGATCAGGGTGGTTTCCGACGGCGAGGCCATAAGGAGCCCGGTTTCCGCCGCCACGCCCTTGCTCGCGCCGCTGAAGCGCAGCATCCCGGCGGTGATCAGCGCCTTGGCGACCACCACGCCGACCACCGCCGTCACCAAGCTGACCCAGTTGGCGACGATCACCTTGAGGTCGAGTCCCATGCCGACGGTGATCAGGAAGATGCCGAGCGCCAGCCCCTTGAACGGCGCGGTCATCAGCTCGACCTCGGCATGATAGTCGGTCTCGGCGATCAGCAGCCCGGCGAGCAGCGCGCCGACGATCGGCGACAGGCCGACCGCGGTGGTGGCGATGCTCGCCAGGATCACGACCAGCAGGCTCGCCGCCAGGAAAAGCTCGGGGCTGCGCGTGCGCGCGGCCTGGCTGAACAGCGGCGGCAGCACGAACGGACCGAGCACCAGCATCGCCGCGATCACCGCGCCGCCCTGCCACAGTGTCCGGATCAGCCCGTCCCATCCGGCCTCTTGCGCATTGGGGGCGAGCGCGCCGAGCGCGAAGATGATCGGCACGAGCGCCAGATCCTCGAACAGCAGCATCGCGAAGGCGGAACGGCCGACCGCGCTCTCGGTGCCGACCATCGGCAGGACCAGCGCGGTCGAGGACAATGCCAGCGCCAGGCCGAGACCGATCGCGCCGGTCCAGCCCTGTCCCAGCAGGTGCAGGGCCACGCCGATCAGCAGCGCCGACAGGATCAGCTCGGAACCGCCGAGCCCGAACACCAGCCGCCGCAGCGACCACAGGCGCTTGAACGAGAGTTCCAGCCCGATCGAGAACAGCAGCAGGACGATGCCGAGCTCGGCGAAGGGCTGGATCGCATGCGGATCGGAGATGGTGACATAGTATAGCCACGGTGCTTTGCCGACGAATGAGCCAAGCCCCGCCGGCCCGACCAGCAGCCCGACTAGGATGAACCCGATCACGGGCGTCACCCGGAAGCGCGCGAAGGCCGGGATGACCAGTCCGGCAGCGCCAAGAATCACCAGCGAATCGCTGAACGCGACGGAGAGCGCGGCATCGGCCATGCCGGCATATTTGCGGCAGCCCCGTCGCTAAGGCCAGCGCTTCCTCTATCCTGAACGGGCTTGTACGATAGCCGGCCGGTGATGGAGGAGACGATGCCCCAACCTGATGTCTGCATCGTCGGCGGCGGGCCGGCCGGCATGATGGCCGGGCTGCTGTTCGCGCGCGCCGGCGTGCACACGACCGTGCTCGAGAAGCATGGCGACTTCCTGCGCGACTTTCGCGGCGACACCGTCCATCCCTCGACGCTCGACCTGTTCGATGAGCTCGGCCTGCTCGAGGCGCTGCTGGCCTGTCCCCACGACAAGGTGGAGCATGTCGGCGCGGCGATCGCTGGGCACCATTACCGTATCGCCGATTTCACCCATCTGCCCGGACGCGGCCGCTTCATCGCGATGATGCCGCAGTGGCATTTCCTCGACTTCGTCGCGCGCGAGGCAAAGCGCTTCCCCGCCTTCGCGCTGCGGGTGGAGACCGAGGGAGTCGGGCTGATCGAGGATGGACACGGAGGCGACCGGCCTCGTCGAGCAAGGAGGGCGGGTCGCCGGCGTCACGCTCGCCGGCGGCGGCACGGTCCCGGCGAGGCTGGTGATCGCGGCCGACGGCCGCGGTTCCGTCCTGCGCGGGGCGGCGGGATTGCCCCTCCACGATCTCGGCGCGCCAATCGACGTCTTCTGGTTCCGCGTGCCGAAGGAGCGAACCCCCGACAACCGCACCGAGGGCTATATCGGTGCCGGCGAGATGGTCGTGACGATCGATCGCGGCGACTATTTCCAGTGCGCCCGGGTGATCCGCAAGGGGAGCGCGGCTGCGGTCCGCGACCGCGGGCTGGAGCGCTTCCGCGCCGACATCGTCGCGACGGTGCCGGGGCTCGCGGCCCGCATCGGCGCGGTCGGATCGTGGGACGACGTGAAGCTGCTCGGCGTCTCGCTCGACCGACTGACCCGCTGGCATCGGCCGGGGCTGCTCGCGATCGGTGACGCGGCGCACGCGATGTCGCCGGTCGGCGGCGTCGGCATCAATCTCGCGGTGCAGGACGCGGTTGCGGCGGCCAACATCCTCGCCGGGCCGATGGCGGCGGGTGCCGATCCCGATCCGCTGCTGGCGAGGGTGATGGCGCGGCGGATGCTGCCGGTGCGCGTCATCCAGGCGGCGCAGCGGCTCATCCATCTCAACGTGATGGGCGCAGCACTTGGGGGGCAGCCAGTGCGCGCGCCTGCCCTCCTCCGGCTCGTCGATGCGCTGCCGCCGCTCCAGCGCCTGCCTGCCCGCTTCATCGGGCTGGGCGTGCGCCGCGAGCATGTCCGCTCGCCCGATGCGGCGGCACGCGCCCGGTCCGCTACTGCCAGCTAGTCATTTCCTGTTCGAGCTTGGTGCGGACGGTTTCGAAGAACTGCTCGGTCGTCATCCACGGCTGGTCGGGACCGATCAGGATCGCGAGGTCCTTGGTCATCGCGCCCTGCTCGACAGCCTCGATGCAGACCCGCTCCAGCGTTTCGGCGAAGCGCACGACGTCGGGCGTCTCGTCGAATTTGCCGCGGAACTTCAGGCCGCCGGTCCAGGCGAAGATCGACGCGATCGGATTCGTCGAGGTCGCCTTGCCCTGCTGG
>CAXTTP010000157.1:0-6875 GCA_964247195.1 uncultured Sphingomonadaceae bacterium | reverse complement strand
ATGCCGGCCGGCGCGCAGGGTTACGCGCCGCCGCCACAGCAGCCTTATGCCGCGCAGGCCCAGCGCCAGTCGCAGGCGCCGGGGGGTGCTGCGCGCCTCGACTTCGCCGCCGCCGAGCCCGATCTCTATGGGCCCGAGCCGCTGGTCGCCGCGGCCGGGCGCCTGATCCACCTCGCCAGTCAGCTCAAGACCATGCCGGTCGGCCCGGACCTGCCGGCGCTTCGTCAGATGGTGATCCGCGAGCTCGATGCGTTCAAGGGCCGCGCCCAGACGCTCGGCCTCGATCCGAAGACGACGCAGCTCGCGCACTACATTCTGTGCGCGTTCATGGACGATGCGGTGATGTCGACGCCGTGGGGCGCGAACAGCCCCTGGTCGCAGCACAGCCTGCTCGCCGCCTACCATAACGACGTGCAGGGCGGCGACCGGCTGTTCCAGTTCGCCGAGCGGATGGAGCAGGATCCCAAGCGCGAGCCGCGGCTCATGGAGCTGCTCTACCAATGCCTGTCGCTCGGCTTCGAGGGGCGCGCGGCACTCGATCCGCGCGGGCAGAACCTGCTCGCCCAGCGCCGCTCGCGGCTCGCCGCCGCCATCGCCGGGCAGCAGCCGCAGCCGGCCGCCGAGCTCTCGCCACAATGGCGCGGCGTCGAGGCGCGCGCCGGCAGCTATCAGCCGCGGGTGCCGCTCTGGGCCTTGCTGACCGGGCTCGGCGTCGTCGCGCTGGTGATCTTCGCAGCCCTCCTGTTCCGTCTCTCCAGCCAGTCGAGCGCGGCGGTGAGCGCGCTCAACCAGGCGGTCGGCACCTCGCAGATCGTGCCGCCGCCGCCCGCGCCGGAAACGGCGACGCCGACCTTCGACAAGATGAGCTCGATCCTCGCGCCCGACGTCCAGGCGGGACGCCTCGCGGTCTTGCGGCAGGGCAACGAGATCGTGCTCCGCCTCGTCAACCAGGGCCTGTTCGAGAGCGGGCAGGCCGAGCCCGCCGCAGCGTGGAGCGCCACCTTCGGCCGGTTGGCCGAGGCCGCGAACCTGACCAAGGGGCCGCTCCGCATCGAGGGGCATACCGACAACCAGCAGATCCGCTCACTCCAGTTCCCCTCGAACCAGGAATTGTCGGTGGCGCGCGCCGACGCGGTCGCCAAGGCGGTCGCGGCGGCCGGCCTGTCCGACAGCGGACGCGTCAAGACGGCCGGCCTGGGCGACGCCCAGCCGATCGCGGACAACGGCTCGGCGGACGGCAGGCGGCAGAACCGGCGGGTCGAGATCCACGTTGCCAACGACGTGGCGTGGCAGTGAGCGCGCGGGGGGATAGACGATGACCAAGTTGAAGGCGCTCGCGCGCAACCCCTGGTTCTGGCGCATCGTCGGCGCGCTGCTGCTGGGGCTGATCATCTGGTTCGTCGGGCCGTTGGTCGCGATCGGCGGATGGAAGCCACTCGGTTGGTGGCCGGTGACGCTCCTGTTCGCGCTGCTGCCGATCGCGATCGTCGGTGGGCTGTGGTGGTGGCGTAGGCGGGCGCAGGCGAGGAATAACGCGGCGCTGGTCGACGCGCTCGCGCCGGCGAAGCGCCCCGACGCCGACCGGCCGGAACTGCAGACCAAACTTTCCGAAGCGCTGGGCATGCTGCGCTCGACCAAGGTCGGCAAAGGCGGCGCCTATATCTACCAGCTTCCCTGGTACGCGATCATCGGCCCGTCCGGCGCCGGCAAGACGACCGCGCTGCTCAACTCCGGCCTCGGCTTTCCGACCGCGGTGGCCGGCGAATATCGCGCGCTGCGCGGCCAGCCGAACACGCCCAATTGCGACTGGTGGTTCACCGACGAGGCGGTGCTGATCGACACCGCCGGCCGCTACGTGACCCAGGACGTCGACGCCGCTCGCGACGCCGAGGGCTGGAAGGGGTTCCTAGACCTGCTCAAGCGGCACCGACCGCTGCAACCGCTCAACGGCATCATCGTCGCCGTGCCCGCGCCCGACTTCGCGGATCACGTGAAGATGGCCAGCCACGCCGAGAACATCCGCGCCCGCCTCAACGAGATCACCACCACCCTCGGCATCGACCTGCCGATCTACCTGCTCGTCACGAAGGCTGATCTCCTGTCCGGCTTCCGCGAATATTTCGCGCGCAACACCGATGCGGAATCCGAGCAGGTGTTCGGCTCCACCGCGCCGGGCACGGGCAGCAACGACGATTCCGTGCTCTCGGGATTCGATGCGCTGGTGACGAGCGTCTCGTCGCGCGTCGTCGATCGCATGCAGAATGAGTCGCAGCTGCCGTTGCGCGGCGCGATCGCTGCCTTTCCGGCGCAGCTCGCCTCGCTGCGTAAGCCGCTCGCCGACCTGCTCGCGGCACTGGGCCAGAAGACCCGCTACGAGGGCCCGGCGCGCGTGCGCGGCGTCTATCTCGCCTCGGGCACGCAGACCGGGAGCCCGGTCGACCGCATCCTGCTGAGTGTCGGCATGCCGCCGAGCGCCACCGAACATGCCGTGGGCCGGGGCCGCAGCTATTTCCTCAAGCGCTTCTTCTCCGATCTCGTGTTCCCCGAGCAGGGCATCACCGGCCGCAACGCCGGGGCCGAGCGCAGCCAGAAGCTGCGCTACACGGTGGGCCTCGCCGCCGGCGTAGCCGCGCTGGTGGTGGCGCTCGGCACGTGGAGCTATGGCTATTTCAAGAATATGGGCCTGATCCGCAGCGTCTATGCGACCGCGTCGGCCTATTCCGACGCCGCCGGCCTGTCGCGCGGCGGCACCGCGACGCCGCCCGAGGCGCTCGCCGCCTTGAACGTGCTCGGCAAGGCGACCGCCGACATGGGCAGCGCCAGCGACTTTGGGCTGGGGCTGGGGCAGGGCGGCCGGCTCAAGGGCGAGCTCGACGCGATCTATGGACGCGACCTGCAGCGTCGCCTGACCCCGATTCTCGCCAGTCTCGCCGAGAACCGGATGGCGGCCGACATGAACGCACCGGCCTCGCTCTACGACGATCTCAAGAGCTATCTGATCCTCGGCGGGCGCGGGCCGATGCTGCCCGAGCAGATCCTCGCCTGGGTGCAGCCGGCATGGCTCGCCGGATCGCGGGATCCGGATGCCGAGGTCCAGGCCGGCGACATCGCGCGGCATGCCAAGGCGCTGCTCGACGGCAGCTTCACCCCGGTCGCGGTCGACGGCGGCCGGATCGATCAGGCGCGTACCGTGATGCGCACCCAGCCGGCGGCGGTGCGCGTCTACGGCCGGCTGAAGAGCGAGGCGATGGCGGGCGGCCAGCCGATGTGGTCGGCGCGCGACCATGCCGGGCCGCAACCAGAGATCTTCTTCGCGCCGGGCGGTGCCTTCGCGCAAGGCGCGGGGGTGCCGTCGCTGTTCACCCGCACCGGCTATGACAAGACCTTCCTCCCGATCATCGCCAGCGGCGGCAAGCTGTTCGACGAGGAGCGTTGGGTGGTCGGCGACACGGGCCCGGCCAAGTCGATGAACCCGGTCGAGCTGTCCGCGCTCAAGAGCGATCTCGAGCGGCTCTACTTCGCCGAGTTCCTGTCGCGCTGGCAGGGCTATCTGGCGGCGATGCAGCCGAAGCCGGTCGGCAGCCTCGCCGACAATATCCAGCGGCTGCGCGATGCGAGCGGGCCATTGTCGCCGCTGCCGCCGCTGATGAAGGCGGTGGCGCAAGCGACCGACATGAGCCGCTCGGCGGCGCAGGCGAGCGCCACGGCGGGCCTGACCGGCGGTATCACCGGCAAGCTGCTCGGTGCGGCCGGCGTTTTCCCCGGTGGCGGCGGGGCCGACGATCCCCGCTCCTCGGTGGTCAACGCCTTCGCGCCGCTGCGCCTGTTCGTCGGCATCCCCCCCGGGGGCGGTCCGCCGCCGGCGGGGCAACCCGCGCCGATCGACGCGATGCTGACCGCGATGGGCCAGCTCGCCGACAAGCTCAACGTTATCTCGGCGCTCGCCGGCGGTGGCGGCGAGCAGGGCTCGGCGGCGGGGCTGGAGGTGCGCGCGCTGGTCAGCCAGCTGGAGCAGACCGGCGCGTCGGCGCCGGGGCCGATGAACGTCATCACCAAGCAGATGGCCGGCGACGCCAACGGCGCGCTCGGCGGCGCGCGCGCGAGCCAGGTCGGAGCGGCGATCGGCGCCAATTTCGGCGATGCCTGCACGCAACTCGTGGCGCGCTCTTTTCCCGTGCAGACCGCGGCGGCGAGCGACATCAGCGTCGGCGATTTCGCCCGCTTCTTCGGGCCGCAGGGCGCGTTCGCCAATTTCGTCGCGAAGGACCTCAACGGCTATGTCGATACCAGCAAGCCCGACTGGGAGCTGCTGCCGAACGCCGCCGAGATCGGCATGACGCCTGCGGTGCTGCGCTCGCTGCAGGCGGCGCAGACCGTCACCCGCGCCTTCTTCGCCGCCGATCCGAACCAGCCGCGGATCGTCTATCAGATCGAGCCGATGGCGCTCGCCGGCGCCAAGACGGTCAAGCTCAGCATCGACGGCCAGTCGCTCAATTACGACGGCAAGGCGGCGGTGCCGCAGACGTTCGACTGGCCGGGCGCCGGCGGCGCCGCGATCGAGTTTACGGTCGACGGCAGCACCGCGCCGGAAGTTCGCACCTGGCCGGGCATCTGGGCGGCGTTCCGGATGATGAAGACCGCCGCGGTGAAGGCGGCGGGATCGCCGATCACCGGCACCGGCAGCCTGACCCAGGGCGGCGCACGCTTCGACTTTCGCGTCCGCACCTTTGGCGCGACCAACCCGTTCGTGGTGGATCCGTTCGTGAAGGTGGGTTGCCCGGCGAGCGGCGTCGGCGCCGCCAAGTCAGCCTGAGCTAGGCCACGAGCAGCGGCACGGCGGCGAAGCGGGCGAGCGCGCTGGCGGCGTCGGTTTCCTCGGCATGTCCCGAGGCGGCCCAATCCGCCTCCAGCGTGGCCCAGTCGCGGCTGCCGTCGAGCAGCGCCAGAAAGGCGCGCGGTCCCGGCTGGTCGAGCAGCACGGCGCGAAGGTCGAGCGTGAAGATCGTCTGCTCGTTCATCGCCAGGAGCGCACGGGCGAGGCCGCTCGCCGTCGGCCGCGGGCCGGCCTGGGCGACGGCCGGCAGCGGCGCGCTGTGCAGCAGGATCGCCTTGCCGAGATAGAGGCGGTAGATCGCCTCCAGCCGCATCTCGTCGTCGATCAGGTCGCCGACGCGAAGGCGTTGCGGCCACGCCGCGCCGAGCTTCGCCACGAACTCGGCGAGCGGCTCGTCCGAGATGCCGAAGGTGCCGTCCGCCGAGCGGAAGTCGGTCGCTCCGGTGCGCTCGCATTGCGCCGACGCATGGAGATCGCAAATCGCATCGAGACACGGGGTGCGGGCGGGGGCGACATCGTCGCGGACGAACAGCGTCTGATGGAAGAAGCAGAGGTTCGCATGATCGTTCGACTGGATCGCCCGGATCAGCTCCGGCCCGTCTAGAGGTTCCGGCGGCAGGCCGTCGTCGAGCCGGCCGGGCTCGGCCTCGTTGAGGAAGCGCAGGCCGTGCGCGGCGGCGGCGGCGACGACATCGGCGAACGCCTGCGGCTCGAACACCTCGCCCATCTCGTCATGGTTGAGGACCGCGGCCGGCTTCTGCGCGATCGGCCGGGCGACGTCGCGCATCCCGGCCAGGAGCGGCCGGTCGTCCTTACGGGCGACGGCGAACGCGGTGAGGAAGTCGCGCGCGGCGGCAAGGCGCTCGGTGGGGTCGGCGATGCCGCCGACCTCGTGCAGCACCATATCGCGTACCGCCCGGCGGAAATGGCCACCGGGCAACGCGTTGTAGCTGACGAAGGCTACCCCGTGCGGCGACAGGAGCCGGCCGATCAGCGCCATTACGCCCTCCCGCACCGGCTGCGGCACCCAGGCATAGACGCCATGCGCGGAGATATAGTCGAACGGCCCCTCGAGGTCGCGCGCCGCATCGAGGATATCGCCGACCTCGATCCGGACGTTGCCGGTGCCGGCGGCGGCGGCGATCGCCTTGCCGCGCGCGACCGGAACCGCCGCCAGATCGAAGCTCAGGAATTCGGCGTCGGGATAGGCCGCTGCCATCGCGATCAGGTTCATGCCGTCGCCGCCGCCGATCTCGAGCACCCGCGCGGTCGCGATCGGGGGCGGCGACAAGCCGTGCAGCCGGGCGATGGTGGCGAGATGATCGGGATGCGTCGTCTGGAACACGCCCGAGGGATATGTGACGCGGTCATAGGCGGTCGGGCCGGCAGGCTGCGTCATCGTCGATCCCTCGTCCATCCCGCCCCATAAGCCGCGGCGTTCGGTCGGTCGCTATGGTGAAGATCACAGCCGCGCCGATCGTGGCGCATTGCGCCGCCGCAACGACAGGATAGTATGAGAATACGTCCGAATGCGAGGTCCGATGCCGCTCACGCTCACCGTCCGCACCGTCGACCGGCCGGCGGGCACGACACCGCCGCCGCCGCTCCGGCTCGATCGCCGCGGCGCCGTGATCGGCCGCTCGCCGGACGCCGACTGGACGCTGCCGGACGACCGCGCCACCGTCTCGTCGCGCCATTGCGAGATCGGCTTTCGCGACAACGCCTATCTCATCGCCGACAGCAGCACCAACGGCACCTATGTCAACGGCCGCCGGCTGGCCGGGCCGCAGCGGCTTGGCGAAGGCGACGTGATCGGCGTCGGACCCTATGAACTGGTGGCGACGCTCACCGCGGATGCCGCCGGGCAAGCTCCGGCTCCGATCGCCGCGACGCCGCCCGCTGCGGCAACCGCGTACCCGCCGCCGCCGGGCTCGACCAACCCCGCCGAGCAGCTGCTGCGTCATGCCGGCCTGCGCCGCGCCGACGTGCGCGGGGGCGATCCCGAGATCCTGGCGGCGGCGGGCGCGCTGCTGCGCGAGAC
>CAXTTP010000156.1:4632-6893 GCA_964247195.1 uncultured Sphingomonadaceae bacterium | reverse complement strand
GGCTGGCGGCCGCCGCGTCGCGTGTCGCTTGCGCAGTCTCGGCTTCGCCGCGCCGCCGACGGTGCTCGGCATCGAGCTCGGCGCGTGTGCTGGCGCCCGCGCGCGCCGCGGCGAGCCTCGTGCGCAGCGTATCGAGCGCGGGCTCCCCCGCCGCGCCGAGGCGGGTCGACAAGGCCGCGACGTCGCCTTCAAAGCGGAGGCGATCGGTTTCGATGCCGCGCAGCCGGGTGGCGAGGGCTGCGGCCTCATCTTCAGCCGCGCGCAGCTCATCGATCAACGGGAGCCGAGCGCTCGCCTCTCCGATCGAGAGGCCGAGCGGCGACGACGCCTCAAGCCACTCGGCTTCGGCCCGGGTGCGCTCATCGATGCGGCGGCGGATCTGCCGCGCGTTGGTGGTGAGCGCGTCGGTCGACTGGCGCAGTTCGGCATGGTCGGCGCGAGAGGCCGCGTCGCGAGCCTCGCCGATCGCCACGCGGGCCTCCCCTTCGCGCAGCGCGGGTGCAAGCATCGCGTCCGTGCCCGTCCAGTCGGGCATCAGCGTCATGAGCGTTGCACGCGCCGCCCGCCGCCGGGCCGTCTCCTCCGCCGCCTGCGCCTGCAGCCGCGTGGCGAGCACCTGCGCCTCGAGCGCGGTCGCGCGATCGGCGATCCATGCGCGTAGGCGGGCGGGCTCGAACGGAGGAAGCCCAGTTTCGGCAAGCCGCCCGTGCCAGCGAGCGAGGGTCGCCTCTTCCGCCGCCGCCGCAGCGTCTCGCCGGTCGAGTGCCTGCGTTCGGCGCAAGGTCAGCGCCGCCCCCTGCTGGTCCAGCAGTCCGAGCTGCCCTGAGCCTTCCGCCAGATCGAACCGCCGATCGCCCAGCGCATCGGCGGCGATGACGGCACGCTCATAGGCCTTGCTCGTACCGACCGGATCGGAGACCGGGGCGACGCCGCGCAAACCGTCTCGCAGTTCGTGCCATTGCGCCTCGCGCATAGCGCGCGCCCCGGCAAGCTCGTCGGGTGCGATCGCCTGGCCGCTATCGGCGAGCGCCTCGCGGTCCAGCGCGAGCGTGGCGGCTTCCTCGGCCAGGCGTCGCTCATTCTCGACCGCGGCCCGCCGCTCTTGGCGGACCGGCGCCAGCTCGGCCTCGACCGTGGCGATCTCGGTCTCCGCGACCGACGCGACGCGCACGAGCGCTTGAGCATCCCCGGACCACGGCGCCAGCCGCGCGCGCGCATCCTCCGCCTGCGCGCCCGCCAGCGAGGCGGCTGCGACGGTCTGGGCGCACCGTGCGTCGATGTCGTCGCCCAGCCGCCGCGCTGCCGCCACGCCGCCGCCGCCAGTTCGGACAGTCCCTCGGAGAGATCGGTCGCCGCCAGCTTCCGCTCGAGCGGAACGAGCCGGGCGCAACTCCTCCTGCGTCTACTCCGCCGTGCGCAACGCGGCGACCGCCTCGCCATGGCTCAGCGCCAACGCGCGCAGTCGGCTCACGACCGGCCGGGAAGGCGCGGTCGCCCAGATTGAGGTCGCGACGCAGATCGACGCCGCGCGCCTCCTTGACGCGATGCTCGATCGTCAGCCGGTCGGCATCCCCGCGAGCCTTGGCGACCGCGCCGCGGCGCTCCACCAGCTCCTCGATCGCCTCGGCTTCGGCGAGCACCGCGACGTCGACGGCCAGCGCGTCCCGCCGGACATCGACGTCGGCCAGCAGCGTCGCCGCCGTCGCGCGGTCGCGTTCGGCGCTGGACAGGGTTTTGAGCGCCGCCAGCACGCGCTCCTCGCGCGCGGGCGGCAGCATCGGAACATCGCCTGCTGCGGCAATGCCGGCGAGCAGGTCGGCGCGGCGGCGCATCGCCGGACCGATCCGGCGCAGCCGCTCGACCTGGCGCTGCTCGGCGAGCAGCAGGTCGCGCCCGGCTTCGGCGGATGCGCGTGCGGTTTCGGCATCGCGCAGCGCTCCTTGCGCATCGCTCCACGCCTTCGGCTTCACCTGTCGGTCGCGCGCTTCGGCGCGGGCAACCTCGTAGGCGCTCTCCGCTTGCGTATAGCTGCGCTTCTGTGCCCGGCGCGGCCCCCAAGATGGCATCGGCCTCCTCCTCGATCGCCGCCAGCGTGGCGACCACGCCCGTCATGCCCGATCCGCGGCGAAGAGGGTCTGCCCGATATCGTCGCGCGCCTGCACGATTGCGCGCCCGCCCTCGCGTAGCCGCAGATGATCGAGGCTGAAGGCGAGGCGGAAGCCTTCGCGCGTCTGGCCATGGAGCATCGCCGCCAGCAGGCC
>CAXTTP010000156.1:0-4622 GCA_964247195.1 uncultured Sphingomonadaceae bacterium | reverse complement strand
GGATTTCCTGCACCTGGCCGTCGATCACGATCCGCACCTGCGCTGCCGCCGGCGTCGCGGTCCAGCGGCGCAGCGCCACGCCGGCGACGAAAATCGGATAGGTGGCGCCGAGCAGCAGCCGGTAGTCGCGATGGGCGGCCGAACGGCCGTGGGCATTGGACGTGATGGCGCTCATGACACGGTCTCCACTGGCCTGTGTTGGACGGATGCGGCGCGGCCCCCGGCCCGCCGCAGGTGATCGAGGCTGAAGGTGAGGCGGAAGCCTTCGCGCGTCTGGCCGTGGAGCATCGCCACCAGCAGGCCATCGTCGATCGGCTTGTCGGCCGCATCGACCAGCGAGGGCTTCGCGCGGCGGCGCCGGACGGCGACGACCCGCCCGTCTTCCTCGATCATCGCGCCGATCCGGAGCAGCGGAGGATCGAACTGGAAGTGGTAGCGGGCTCGCGCCTCGAACCCGAACAACAGGTCCGCGACCGCGGCCATGCTGGTGGTCTTGCCCGCCTCGTTGCCGCCATAGATGACGTGGAGATCGGGTGCGCCGGCGCGGAACGTCAGCTCGCAGCCGTCGAAGTGGCCGAACCGCTCCAGAGAGAGTTGGCGGAAGCGCATCAGCCGGCTGCGCCCAGGCGTGCGCGCAGACCCACGGCCGCGGCGGTCGCGACCTGCCGCCAGTCGCCCGCTGCAGCGGCATGGCGCAACTCGTCGTCCTCAGGCGGTAGCGCGGCGGCCACGGCGGTGAGGAATGGCGTCAGCTCGGCCGCGAGCGCTGCCGCCAGCGCGGGATCGTCGGAAGCGCCGGCCAGCATCGCGACGAGATCCCCCGCCGGCTCGGCTTGCATCGGCGGCGAGCGGCTGCGTGTGCACCGACAGCTTCTCGATCCACAGGTCCGGCGCGATGCTGCCGGCGAGCACACGCGCATCGTCGCGCAATTCTGCACTGCGATCGGCCAGTGCGTGGGCGAAAGGCGTTTCACCTTCCAGCACCACGCGCACGATCAGCCCGCGGTTCGTCGCCGCGCCGGTGCGCGCGGCCGAAAGCGCCTCACCGATGCGCGCGTGCACGGCGTCGATCGTATCGCAGCCGGTGCAGTCGACCGGAACGCGCGCCCAACGCAGCACGTCCAGCTCGACCGGTTCGATGCGGGAGACGGCCCGGTCCTGCACCTCGACGAGCACCGCGCCCTTGGCGCCGGTCTCGCGGATGTTGCGCCCTTGGAGGTTGCCGGGGAACACCACTGCCGGATCCTCGCACACGCGCTCATAGGCGTGGACGTGGCCGAGCGCCCAGTAGTCGTAACCGCGCGCGTTCAGATCGTCGATCTCGCAGGGCGCGTAGCGCGCGTGCCCGGCGCGTCCCGACAATGAAGTATGAAGGACGCCGATGTTGAACAGGCCCGCCTCCGCCGCAGGATAGCGCAACGCGAGGTTATCGGGGCGGCCTGATGCGCGAAGCTCCAGCCGTGCAGCGCGACCCCCAGTGGCTCGATCCGGAACGTCTGCGCCGCGCGCGAGCCGAAGCGGTGGACATTGGCTGGCCACGGCAGGCTCTTGGTGACCACCGAGCCAGCGTCATGGTTGCCCTGTAGCAGGTAGACGGGAATGCCGAGCTGCTCCAGCCGACCCATGGCGCGAGCGAAATAGAGCCCTGTGCTCATATCCCGCCAGTTGCCGTCGAACAGATCGCCGGCGATGACGACGAAGTCGACCAGTTCGTTACATGAATGGATCAAATTGTCGAACGCGGCGCGTGTCGCCTGGTGCACCTCCTCGGCCGGCAGCCCCTCGTAGCGGGCAAGCCCGGTCAGCGGGCTGTCGAGATGGATGTCGGCCGCATGGAGGAAAACGGAAATCGCTCATCTCTTTCAACTATCGCCATTTCAGGCCACGTTGCAAAGGGCGGTTCAGGGGAGCGGGTAGGGAATGACGACGGCAGACGAGGCGCAGGCGTCGACACCCGCAGGCGAGTTGCTGATCGACGCGGTGATCGCGCCCAAGCTGAGCTTCGCGACCCATCAGAACGACGTCCCGGTGCTGCGCGAGCTGCGGCTGGTGAATGTCGGCGAGGCGCCGATCGAGCAGGTCGTGCTGACCGCCGAAGCGAATCCGCCCGTGTTTGCGCCCCGCACCTGGCGGTTCGATCGCATCGCCGGCGGCGGCGAGCTGCGCGTGTCGCAGCGCGACCTGCCGCTCAACGCGGGCCTGCTGCTGCAACTGAGCGAGGCGGTGCGCGCGTACGTGACGCTGACGGCGCGGCAGGAGGGCAGCGATACCTTGCTTGCCGAGAGGCGGGTGCCGGTCGAGCTGCTCGCGCGCAACGAATGGGGCGGCGCGGGCGCGATGCCCGAGCTGCTCGCCGCTGTCGCCTTGCCAAACGACCCCGCGGTGAGCCGGCTGCTGAAGGCAGCGAGCGAGGTGCTGCGCCGCGCGGGCAAACCCGATGGCATCGAGGGCTACCAATCCAAGTCTCGCACACGCGTCTATGAACTCGCCTCGGCGATCTGGTCGGCGGTATCGGGCCTGCGCCTGACCTATGCCGAGCCGCCTGCGAGCTTCGAGTTGGCTGGGCAGAAGGTGCGCACGCCGGGCCAGATTGTCGAGGGTGGGCTCGCGACCTGCCTCGACACCGCCTTGCTATTTGCGGCGGCGCTGGAGCAGGCCGGGCTCTATCCGGTGCTGGTGCTTACACAAGGCCATGCCTTTGCCGGGCTCTGGCTGCAGCCGCAGGAGTTCGCGACCCTGCTCGTCCCCGACGCGGCGGCGCTGCGCAAGCGGATCGCTCTTGACGAACTGGTCGTGTTCGAGACGACGCTGGCGACGGGCGCTGCACCGGCCGGCTTCGCCCGCGCGGTCGCCGCCGCCAACCGGCTGATCGACGAGGAGCGCGAGGCGACGTTCGTCACCGCGGTCGACGTGCGCCGCGCGCGCATGCAGCGCATCCGGCCGCTGGCGATGATCGATGCAGGCGGCCCCGCACCCGCGGAGACGATCGTCGATGCCGCCGGTGACGCGCTGGAGGCGGCCCCCGCGCTCCCCGATTTCGACTTGGTCGAGGCCGAAGCGCCGCCCTCCACCGCCGAGGGGCGGCTGGATCGCTGGCAACGCAAACTGCTCGATCTCACCACGCGCAACCGCCTCCTGCACGTGAAGCCCGGCGCGACGGCGATCCGCCTCGTCTGCCCCGATCCCGCGCGGTTGGAGGACGAGCTGACCGATGGCCGCAGTTTTCGGATTGTCGGAGAGCCCGATCTTGCGGGTGCGGCCGGGCGCGATGCGGCGCTCCATGCGGAGCGCACCGGCGTTGTGCTCGACGACGCCTATGCCCGGGCGGCGCTCGATCGGGGCGAGCTACTGTCGCCGGGCGATCCCGCCAAGCTCGATGCGCATCTGGTGGAACTCTACCGCAAGGCGCGGCTGGACATGGCAGAGGGCGGCGCGAACACGCTGTTCCTGGCGGTCGGCTTCCTGCTCTGGAAAAAGTCGGACAGCGATGCGAGCCAGTATCGTGCGCCGCTGATCCTGCTGCCGGTGAAGCTCGAACGCCGCAGCGTGCGCTCGGGCGTGAAGCTCGCGATCCACGAGGACGAGCCGCGCTTCAACCTCACGCTTCTCCAGATGCTGCGGCAAGATTTCGAGCTGGAGATCCCCGAACTGGCCGGCCAGCTGCCGCAGGACGCCTCCGGAATCGACGTGCCGCGCGTGTGGACCATCATGCGCCGCGCGGTGCGCGACATGGCCGGGTTCGAGGTGGTGCCGGACGTCATGCTCGGCGCCTTCTCGTTCGCCAAATACCTGATGTGGAAGGACCTGGTCGACCGCACCGATGCGCTGAAGGCGAACCCGGTCGTGCGCCACCTGCTCGACGCCCCGCGCGAACCCTATCCTTGCGATACGCAGCCGCCGCGGCCGGAAGCGCTCGATGCGGAGGTGACGCCCGCCGAGCTGTTCACGCCGCTTCCCGCCGACTCGTCGCAGCTCGCTGCGGTGGTCGGCTCGGCGCGCGGCTGCGACTTCGTGCTCGACGGGCCGCCGGGCACCGGCAAGTCGCAGACCATCGCCAACATGATCGCGCACAATCTCGCGCTCGGCCGCAAGGTCCTGTTCGTTGCCGAGAAGCGCGCCGCGCTGGAGGTGGTGCACCGCCGGCTGGTGGCGCACGGGCTCGGCCCCTTCTGCCTCGAACTGCACAGCAACAAGGCGGCCAAGCAGGATGTGCTCCCCCAGCTCGACACCGCGTGGACCACGAGCGAGGCGTCGCCGCAGGCTGAATGGGCACGCGCGCGGCCGAGCTGAAAACCAGTCGCGACGGGCTCAACCGGCTCGTCGCGGCGCTGCACCGGCGCCATGCCAATGGGCTGACGCTCTACGGCGCCGTCGGACGCGTCGTGCAGGGCGGGAACGAGGGCGACATGCTGCGGCTCGCCTGGGCCGCCGACGCGCATCATGACGAAGCGGCACTGGCCACATTGCGCGAAGCGGCCCGGCGACTCGATCTCCTCCGGCCGGCTGACCCGCGCCAGCCCGCGCTCGCCACGATCGGGCGCAGCGAATGGTCAAATGCCTGGGTTGCCGAGCTGCTAGCCGCAGCAACGGCACTGGATGCAGCGGCCGGCGCCATCGACACC
>CAXTTP010000155.1:2498-6913 GCA_964247195.1 uncultured Sphingomonadaceae bacterium | reverse complement strand
ACTCGATCGCACCTACCAGCTCAACACCGGCGGCAACACCGACTTCCTCAACATGGCCAACAAGTCGCGCCTGGCCTCCAAGAAGGTGTCGAAGACCGAGGCGGTGCAATCGGTCGCGGCAGAGCGCATCGACGACGAGAACATCCATGTCGGCCCGTCCGACTATGTCGCCTGGCAGAAGGACAACAAGGTCTGCTTCCTGCGCATGGAAGGGCAGCTGTTCGGCGGCGTGCCGATGAACCTGGAACTGCGCCTCTCGGTCGAGGACAGCCCCAACTCCGCGGGCGTCGCGATCGACATGATCCGCTGTGCCAAGCTCGCGCTCGATCGCGGCCTGGCCGGCCCGATCGACGCGGCGTCGGCCTATTTCTGCAAGCATCCGCCGCACCAGATGACCGACGACCGGGCGCATGCCGCGCTGGAGGCGTTCATCGCGGGCGAGGGGTGACGGCTCCGCTGCGCGCGCCGCCCGCCGCCGAGCCGCCCGGCGCGCCGGCGCCGCTGCCGTGGATCGGGACTAGGCCGGGGCTTCCTTACTTCGTCACCGACGCGGGCGAGCCGTGGACGCCGATCGGCCAGAACGATGCGATCTCCTGGCCGGAGTTGGCCGGGCTGTTCCGGCGCCGCGACCTGCCCGGCGTCGAGCGCCACCTGCGCGAGCTGAAGGCGCACGGTGTCACCTGCCTCAGGCTGATGCTGGAATATTCGCAGGGCCAGCACCGCTATATCGAGCGTACGGCGGGGAGCTTCGCGCCGAACATGGTGCGGCTGTGGGACGACCTGTTCGCGCTGTGCGAGCGTGTCGGCCTCCACATCCTGCTCACCCCCTACGACACTTTCTTCATGTGGACGCGCTGGCGGCACCATCCGTACAATCGCGCCAATGGCGGCCCGTGCGCCAGCCGCCGTCGCTGGCTGAGTTGCCCGGATATGCGCGCCGCTATCAAGGCGCGGCTCGCCTTTGCCAGCGGCCGGTGGGGCGGCAGCCCGGTGTTGTTCGCCTGGGATATCTGGAACGAGATCCACCCCGCCCATGGCCAGGACGATCCGGCCCTCTTCGCACCGTTCATCGACGACGTCGGTGGTTGGCTGCGCGCCTTCGAACGGGACCGGCACGGCCGCGCGCATCTGCAGACCGTCTCGATCTTCGGGCCCGAGCTTCTCAAGCACCCGGAGGCCGCCGAGCCGATCTTCCGCCACCCCGCGCTCGATTTCGCGAACACCCACCTCTACGAGCATGGCACGATCGACGATCCGCGCGACACGGTCGCGCCGGCGCTGGCGGCAGGCCGGCTGATCCGGGCGGCGGTGATCGAGGCCGGCGACGGCCGGCCCGTGTTCGATTCGGAGCATGGCCCGATCCATCGCTTCAAGGACAAGAAGCACACGTTGGCGGCGCCGTTCGACGATGAGTATTTCCGGCACATCCAGTGGGCGCACCTCGCCAGCGGCGGCGCGGGCGGGGGGATGCGCTGGCCGAACCGGCATCCGCATTCGCTCACCGCGGGCATGCGCGCGGCGCAGCAGGCGCTCGCCGCTTTCACCCCACTGATCGACTGGACCAGCTTCCACCGCCGCAACCTGAACGAAGAGATCGTCGTCGCCCGGCCCGGCATCGCCTGCTGCGGCTGCGGCGACGATCGCCAGGCGGTCGTCTGGCTGCTGCGCACTGACCGGATCGGCCGGGACGGGCGGGTCGCGACCGGCGACCCGATCGCGCTCGAGGTCGTCGTGCCGGGGCTGGCGAACGGACGCTATCGGATCTCGCTGTTCGATACACTCGCCGGCCGGATCGTGGCGACCCAGACCGGCACGGTCGACGGCTCCTCCGCGCTCCGCGTAAGCGTGCCGGGGTTCGACGCAGATCTGGCGCTCGCTATCCGCGCCGCGTCCTGAGCGCCTTGGAGGCGCGCGACGCCCAGGCACGCTCGATCAGCGCCTCGATGCGTTCCGGATCCGCCGCGGCCTCGCGGACCAGCACGGTCGGCCAGCCTTCATAATGCGCCGACTGCCAGAAGCAGGCGGGATCGCTCTCCTTCAGCAACTCGACCTCGTCGAGCGTCGCCCGCACGCCGAAGGAGCCGGCCTCCCGCCCGACACCCATGAAGCTCTTGCCGCGCACCTTCACCGCCGGGCGACCATAGGAGCTGGCGAGCTCCGCGCCCGGCAGGGTCAGCGCGAACGCGGTCGCCTCCTCCCATGTCATCGCCATCAACCGTTCCGCTCCTCGCGCAGCTTCTCCCAATAGGCCATGCGCTCCGCGATCTTCGCCTCGAAGCCGCGCGGGGAGGGGGCATAGAAGCTCTGCGCCGCCATCTCCTCCGGCCAATAATCCTCGCCTGAAAAGGCGTCGGGCGCCTGATGGTCATAGGCATAGCCCTGGCCGTAGCCGATGTCCTTCATCAGCCGGGTCGGCGCGTTGAGGATCGACTTGGGCGGCATCAGCGATCCGGTTTCCCTCGCCGACCGCCACGCCGCCTTCTGCGCGACGTAGGCAGCGTTCGATTTCGGCGCGGTGGCGAGATAGAGGCAAGCCTGCACGATCGCCAGCTCCCCCTCGGGCGAGCCGAGAAAGTCGTAGGCGTCCTTGGCGGCGAGGCACTGCACCAGCGCCTGCGGATCGGCGAGGCCGACATCTTCGGACGCGAAGCGGACCAGCCGGCGCAGCACGTAGAGCGGCTCCTCGCCCGCCACCAGCATCCGCGCCATGTAATAGAGCGCCGCCTGCGGGTCCGATCCACGAAGCGACTTATGGAGCGCCGAGATCAGGTTGTAATGGCCCTCGCGATCCTTGTCGTAGACCGCGACGCGCCGGTGGAGCAGCGCGGAGAGACCGGCGGGGTCGAGCGCGGTGGGTAGCTGGATCGAGAACAGCGTCTCGGCCTGGTTGAGCAGGAAGCGGCCGTCGCCGTCGGCGCTCGCGATCAGCGCGGCGCGGGCATCTCCGTCTAGAGGCAGCGGCCGACCTTCCGCCGCCTCCGCGCGATCGATCAGCAGGCCGAGCGCGGCGGCATCGAGGCGGTGCAGGATCAGCACCTGCGCGCGGCTGAGCAGCGCGGCGTTCAGTTCGAACGAGGGGTTCTCGGTCGTCGCTCCGACGAGGATGACGGTGCCGTCCTCCACATAGGGCAGGAAGCCGTCCTGCTGCGCGCGGTTGAAGCGGTGGATCTCGTCCACGAACAGCAGGGTGCGGCGGCCGAGCTTCGCATGGTCGGCAGCCTGCGCGAACGCGCGTTTCAGGTCCGCGACGCCCGAGAACACCGCCGAGATCGCGACGAAGCGCAGGCTGACCGCGTCGGCGAGCAGGCGCGCGATCGTCGTCTTGCCGGTGCCGGGCGGTCCCCACAGGATCATCGAGGAGAGCCGCCCGGCCGCCGTCATCCGCCCGATGGCGCCGGTCGTGCCGGTGAGATGATCTTGGCCGACGACGTCCTCCAGCCGGCGCGGCCGCAGCCGGTCCGCGAGCGGCCCGGCGCTTGCCGGCACGGTCGCCGCGCCGTCGCGGGGCGGTTCGAACAGATCGTCCATCGCCGTTCGATATAGGCGCACCAGAAAAAATCGTCATCGCCTCCCGAGCGAGGCTTGCGGTATCGTACCTCAAGATATATCTTAGACATTATCGAGACTAAGAAGGATATTCGATGATGTTCCGCCATAGACATGAGGGTGGGCAGGGCCGCGGGTGTGGTCCGCGCGGCGGTAGTTTCCGCCGAGGGCCGTTCGAACTCGGCTGGAGCGCAGGGCGCGAAGAGCGTGGCGGGGGTCGCCGGCGCGTGTTCGACTCGGGTGAGCTTCGCCTCGTGCTCCTCAAGCTGATTGCCGACCAGCCACGCCACGGCTACGACCTGATCCGCGAGATCGAGGCGCTGAGCGGCGGCGCCTATGCGCCGAGCCCCGGCGTCATTTACCCGACGATCACGCTGCTCGCCGACATGGGGCTGATCGAGGAGAGCAAGGGCGATGGCGCACGCAAGCTGTTCGCGATCACCGGGGATGGGCGGGCCCACCTCGCCGAGCGCAGCGCCGAGGTCGCGCAGCTGCTCGCGCTCCTGGCGGAGCTCGCCACGCGACGCGAGAAGACCGAGGGCGGGCCGGTGCGCCGCGCGATGATGAACCTGCGGCAGGTGCTCCACCAGCGCCTGGCCGCCGACGGCGTCGCGCCCGAGACGCTGCACGAGGTCGCGGCGATCCTCGACGCCGCCGCGCAGAAGATCGAGCGGCTTTGAGGAGGATGACGATGACCAGCAGCACGGCGATGGTGCCAACGACGAGCGGCAGCAGGTATCTCCAGCAGCTCTGCAAGCATTGGAGCCACAATCTCTCGGTCGATTTCACGGCCGAGAAGGGCACGGTGGTGTTCCCGCGCGACATGCGCGGCGCCGACTGGCCCGATCAGGGCGTGCTGACGATGGTAG
>CAXTTP010000155.1:0-2488 GCA_964247195.1 uncultured Sphingomonadaceae bacterium | reverse complement strand
GCATGAAGCGGCGCTCGAATGCCGGATCGATGCAAGCGCCGAGACACAGCGCGACGGCTTGAAGATCGTCGTCGCGAGCCATCTCGACCGTTTCGCTTTTCGCGAGGGGCCGCTCGCGTTCGACTGGCAGGACGCCGCGTAGCTCGCGTCGGGCGGGGACCGTCCCAGCAGGCTAGGACATCGGTCCCAGCCGGGGCGGTCCGCCGCCCTGCGCGCGCTGGCGGGCGATGCGCACGTAGCCGTCGAGCAGCGCGCGGTTGACCTGGTCCCACCCGTAGCGTGCGCTTGCCTTGCGGCCTGCCGCACCGGCGGCAGCGCGCGCTTCGCCGTTTTCGCGGTAATGCTGCATCGCATCAGCGAAGGCGCCAATCGCACCAGGCCGAATGAGACGCCCGGTGACCCGGTCCAGCACCAGGCTTTCGCTGCCGGTCGCGCGCGCCGCCACAACGGGCAGCCCGGCCGCCATCGCCTCCAGCGTGACGTTGCCGAACGTTTCGGTGACCGAGGGATTGAACAGCATGTCCGCCGAGGCGACCGCACGGCCGAGGTCGTCGCCCTTCTGGAATCCGGCGAACACCGCGTCCGGCAGGCGCCGCTCGAGCCAGCCGCGTGCCGGGCCCTCGCCGATCACCAGCACGCGCTGGCGTACGCCGCGCCGATCGAGTTCGTCGATCGCGTCGGCGAAGACGTCGAGCCCCTTCTCCATCACCAGCCGGCCGACAAAGCCGATCGCCACCTCGTCGTCCGCGATGCCGAGCGAGCGTCGCCATTCGGGGTCACGGCGCTCCGGCGCGAAGCGCTCGCGATCGACCCCGCGAGACCAGATGCCGACGTCGAAGCTCATCCGCTGCTCGCGCAGCAGCTGCGCCATCGACTCGGAGGGCGCGAAGATCGCGTCGCAGCGGCGATAGAAGCGGCGAAGCCCGGATTCGATGAGCGGCTCCAGGAAGGTCAGCCCGTAATAGCGCGGGTAGGTCTCGAACCGCGTGTGGACCGAGGCCACCACCGGCAAATCCCAGTGCCGCGCCAGCGTCACCGCACGATGACCGAGGATCTCGGGGCTCGAGACGTGGAACAGCGTCGGCCGAAAGTGCGCGAGATCGCGCCGAACGCGCCGCGGAATGCCAAGCGGGGCACGGTATTCCGATCGGCCCGGGACGGCATCGCCGGCACCCCGACCAGGTCGCCCGTCGCCGGGAACGCCGGATGAGCCACCACCGGCGAGTAGACGCGTACCGGCACGTCGCACTGGATCAGGTAGCCGACCAGGCGGTTCAGCGCCTGGTTGGCGCCGTCGCGAACATAATTGTAGTTGCCGGTGAAGAGGGCGATGCGGAGATCGGTGACGTCCATCGGGCGGCTCGATAGAGCGTTGCCCGGCAAAACGCCAATTGCGCGGGCCGGCGGATGCAAGCCGAGAAGTTGGCGCCACGGCTGCGGACCACCTGCTCAAGGCTTCGCAGGGACGATTCGAAAGCCTCGTTGCCGATGCCCGCACGGGCCAAGTGGCGCGCCCGACAAGGCGACACCGCCGTCCCTCGCGGAACGGCGGTGTCGTTGATAGTCAGGACAGGGCCGTATCAGCTCTGCAGATAGTCGCCCGCGTCCGCATCGGTGCCGTGGCTCTCGGCCACGACCGCGGCGAGCGGATCGTCGCCGGTATCGGCCTCGACCGGTCGACGCAGCTCGGCCGCATGCTCCTCGGCGGCCGACTGCGGCGCGACGATCGAGGCGGCCAGCGATTTCTGCTGGACGCGGAGCGCGGCGTCGCGGCTCGAGGCGGTGACGCGAAGACGGTTCATCCCGGCGCCGGTGCCCGCCGGGATGAGCCGGCCGACGATGACGTTCTCCTTGAGGCCGTTCAGCGTATCGATCTTGCCCTGTACCGAGGCCTCGGTCAGCACCCGGGTCGTCTCCTGGAAGGAGGCGGCCGAGATGAAGCTGCGCGTCTGCAGCGAGGCCTTGGTGATGCCGAGCAGGATCGGCTTGCCCTCGGCCGCGACTTCACCCTTGGCGAGCTTGGCGTTGGCCTCGTCCATCTCCTCGCGATCGATCTGCTCGCCCACCAGGAAGGTGGTGTCGCCGGAGAGCGTGATCTCGACCTTCTGCAGCATCTGACGAACGATCGTCTCGATGTGCTTGTCGTTGATCTTCACGCCCTGCAGTCGATAGACCTCCTGGATTTCCGACACGAGATATTCCGCCAGCGGCTCGATGCCGAGCACTTCGAGGATGTCGTGCGGATCGGGCGAGCCGCCGATCAGGTTGTCGCCACGCTTGACGTAGTCGCCTTCCTGAACGTCGATCACCTTCGACTTGGGGATCAGATACTCGATCGGCTCCTGGCCATCCTCGGGACGGATCAGGATCTTGCGCTTCGCCTTGTAATCCTTGCCGAACTCGACCCGGCCGGAGACCTTGGCGATGATCGCGTTCTCCTTGGGCTTGCGCGCCTCGAACAGCTCCGCCACCCGCGGCAGACCGCCGG
>CAXTTP010000154.1:0-6976 GCA_964247195.1 uncultured Sphingomonadaceae bacterium | reverse complement strand
CTTCATAGTCGGCCGGCCTGATCGTGCCATTGAAGACGCCCCACCGCCACTTGTCGATCAGCAGCCCGAACGGCAGGAACGCGACCTTGTCCATCGCCTGCCGGAGGAGGAGCCCGATATCCTTGTCCGCCGCCGGCACCCTCGCCTTGTCGAGCAGCCCGATCTGGACGAGATAGTCGGGCGTGATCGACAGCGCGATGAAGTCGCCGATCGCCTCGTGGAAGCCGTCATTCGCGCCGTTCTCGTAGAGGAAGGGCTGCTGGTTGTAGGCGCGCTGATAGTAATTGTGACCGAGCTCGTGGTGGATCGTCACGAAGTCGTCGGCATTGACCTTGAGGCAGGTCTTGATGCGCACGTCGTCCTTGTTGTCGACATCCCAGGCGGAGGCATGGCAGACGACCTCGCGATCCCGGGGCTTGGTGATCTGGGAGCGCGCCCAGAACGTGTCCGGCAGCGCCGCGAAGCCGAGCGAGCTGTAGAAGCCCTCGCCCGCCTTGACCATCTTCAACGGATCATAGCCCTTGGCCTTGAGCAGCGCGCCGGTATCGAAGCCGATATCGCCCGCGCCTTTCGGCGCGACGATGTCGTAGATGTTGCCCCATTCCTGCGCCCACATGTTGCCGAGCAGGTCGGCGCGGATCGGGCCGGAATCCTTCTGCACGTCCGCGCCGTATCTCGCGCTGAGCCGGGCGCGGGTGTAGCAGTGGAGCTGCTCGTAGAGCGGCCTCACCTGATCCCACAGCCGGTCCATCATCCGCGCGAAATCGTCTGCCGGCATGTCGTAGCCGGCGCGCCACATCGCGCCGACATCCTTGTAGCCGAGCTCGACCGCGCCCTGGTTAGCGATCTCGACCATGCGCGCATAATCGCCCTTCATCGGCGCGCCGACCCGGTCGTGCCAGCTTGCCCACATCTCCTTGAGTTCGGCGGGATTGCGGTCGGTGCCCATGGCCGCTTCGATATCCGAGCCGTTGACCTCCTTGCCGCGAAGCGTGCCGCGGCCCTTGCCGTAGGAGGATTGCAGCTTGGTCGCGATGGCGCTGAGCTCGTCCGCCGCGCCCGGCGCGTCGGGCGCAGGGAGGACGAGGCCCTGCTTGAGCAAATAGAGCTTGCGCTGCGTGTCGGTCGAAAGGCCGGCGACGCCATCGAACCTCGCCGCGCCCTTGGCGTAGCGCACGCCCATCTCCGTGCCCTCGGCCCCGACGCGGGCGGCGACCGCATCGGTATCGTCGGTGATGTAGGTGGCATTGATCCAAGCGACCTGCTGACCGAATATGGCGAAGGCGCCGAGCTCCTTCTCGGCGGCGGCGACGAACGCGTCGGCATCGGCGGCAGTCGGTGCGGCGGTCGGCGCGGCGGCAGCGGGCGTCTTCGCCCCCGCCGGCGCGCCCAGCATCAGGAGCGCGCCGAGCGCGAGCGCGGATACGGTTGCTTTCATCGGGTGACGACCTCGTCCATCGGGATGCATGCCGCCAGCAAAGCGCGCCCGCCGAACGGGGTCAAGCGGCGAGGAACTCGGCGATGGCGCGACCGAGTTCGGGCTGGGTGACGGCGCTCATATGGTTGCCAGGCACCGAGGCGAAGCGGCCATGCGGCAGCGCCGCCGCGAGCGCGGCAGCGGAGCCGTTGTCTTCGTCCTGATCGCCCGCCACGACCAACACCGGCAGCGCGATCCGCGCCAGCGCGCCGCGATCGGTATCGACGAAGCTGTCGAGCAGCGGCAACATCGCCGCGGCGTCGCCGCCAGTCGTCTTGAGGAACGCCTCCGCCATCCATTCGGGCGATCCGCGTTGATGCGTGCCTATGCCGGTCAGCACGGAGCGGAAATGCGCCGCCCGCGCGCTCGTGTCGAGCAGCCCCTCCAACCCCATCCCGGCGATGACCGCGCGGCGCGGCTGGGCGCCGGCGACCAGCATGCGGAGCGCCGTCCGGGCGCCCAGCGAGTAGCCGCCGAGATCATAATCGACGAGACCAAGATGGCGGACCAGCGCGAGGCCGTCCGAGGCGAGCACGTCCGCCGGGTAGGCGGCGGCGGTGCGGGGTGCGCTGCTGTCGCCATGTCCACGCAGGTCCGGCATGATCACGCGAAAGCCGCGGGCGGCGATCGCCGCGGCATGGCCGAAGCGAATCCAGTTGGTGACGGCGTTCGAGAACAGCCCGTGCAGCAGGACGACCGCCCTGCCCTCGCCCAGCTCGCGCCAGGCCAGCTCGATACCGTCGGGCGCGGCGAACCGATTGACTGCGAGCGGCTCGCTCATGCGGGAAGGCTGCCGGTGGCCGCCATCCAGCGCTCGACCGTCGCCGGATTCTCGTCGAGCCGCTTGGCCGGGAGGTGGCTGGTGTCCAGCCAGCCGGGCAAGGCCGTCTCGACCGCGAAGTGCTCGCACGGAACGAAGCGCGAGGGATCGTCAAACGAGCCGATCGTCAGGTCCATGTTCTCGCTGTCCGGATAATCGAAGCTCAGCGGCGTGCCGCACGCCGAACAGAAGCCGCGCCGCGCGATCGGTGAGGACGCGAAATAGTCGGGCTCCGATCCGATCCAACGGACGTCTGCCTTCCGGACGTTGGTGAACGCGACCGAGACGCCGCCGGTGGCGTGCCGGCACATCGCGCAATGGCAGAGATAGGCTTCATCGCTCTCGATCCGCGCCGCGTAGCGGACGCGCCGGCACTGGCAGCCGCCGGTCATTTCATCTGCCATCGCCTTCTCCCGATCCCGATCAACGCCGCCGCACCGGCACCCATCGCGGCCACCGCCATGTCGTTTTGCGAGTCCCACATGTCGCCCTGCTGGCCGTTGTAGGCATCGGCGTCCGGACCGGCCAGCAGGATGGTCAGCAGCCCTTCGAAGATTTCGTAGACGCAGCTGAACGCAAGCCGCGCACGTGGCCGATCAAGATCTCGCGCGCCGGCCGGCCGCGATGAACCGGCGCTGCCTAGGCGGCAGCGGGATCCAGCACCCGCTCCCAATACCAGACCGGGCCGTCGTCCGGATCGTCGAACGCGTCGGCGCGGGCGAAGCCGTTGCGCAGGAGTGCCCCTGCCGATGCGCCCATGTGCGGCCGGGTATGCGCGATCACCACCGCGGCGCCCCCGCGCCGCGCGATGGCGACGAGCGCGCCGATCATCGCGCTCGCATGGCCGCGGCGCTCGCAGCGCGGGAACGTCATATAGGCGATCTCGACCGTGCCCTCGCGGTCGGGCGGCGCCTTGAACGCGCAGGTGCCGACGACCTCGCCGCCGGCGCGCGCAAGATAGCAAACCCACGGCTCCGGGCGGGGAAGCTCGCTGAGGATAGCGATCGTCCGCGCTGCCAGCTCGCCATGCGTTGGGGCGACCAGCCCATAGTCCCCGCTCCACGGCGCTAGCCGCAGCGCGCCGCTCACCGCCGCGTCACGCCGCCTTCTGGAGGTGCCGCCGGCCGAGCAGTTCGGCGATCTGCACCGCGTTCAGCGCCGCGCCCTTGCGCAGATTGTCCGACACGCACCACAGCACCAGCCCGCTATCCACCGTCGGATCCTCGCGCACCCGGCTAACATAGGTGGCGAACTCGCCGACGCATTCGATCGGGGTGACGTAGCCCCCGTCCTCGCGCTTATCGACGAGCATGATGCCCGGCGCCTGGCGCAGGATCGTCTGCGCCTGCTGGGCCGAGATCTCGTCCTCGAACTCGATGTTGATCGCTTCCGAATGGCCGACGAACACCGGCACGCGCACGCAGGTCGCGACGACCTTGATCTTCGGATCGAGGATCTTCTTGGTCTCGACGACCATCTTCCATTCCTCCTTGGTGAAACCGTCGTCGAGGAACTCGTCGATGTGCGGGATGACGTTGAAGGCGATCTGCTTGGTGAACTTGTGCGGCTCGGCGGGGTCGCCGACGAAGATGTTGCGGCTCTGCTCGAACAGCTCGTCCATGCCAGCCTTGCCGGCGCCCGAGACCGACTGGTAGGTCGAGACGACCACGCGCCTGATCTTCGCGGCGTCGTGGAGCGGCTTGAGCACCACCACCATCTGCGCGGTGGAGCAATTGGGGTTGGCGATGATGTTCTTGCGCCGATAGAGATCGATCGCCTCCGGGTTCACCTCCGGCACGATCAGCGGCACGTCCGGGTCCATCCGGTAGAGCGAGCTGTTGTCGATAACGGTGCAGCCGGCGGCGGCGAAGCGCGGCGCATGGATCCGGGTCGCGGCCGATCCGATCGCGAAGAGCGCCATGTCCCAGCCGGCCGGATTGAAGTTTTCGATGTTCTGGACCTTGAGCATCTTGCCGGTCTCGCCGAACTCGATCTGGTCGCCCTGGCTGCGCGACGACGCGACCGCGGCGATCTCGTCGATCGGAAATTCCCGCTCCGCCAGGATGTTCAGCATCTCGCGCCCGACATTGCCGGTCGCGCCCGCGACGACTACCCGATAACCCATCTCGTGCTACTCCAGACAAGCAAACGGCCGGCCTCCCATGGGAGCCGGCCGCCTGCGAGGTTGCTTGAAGGAAGGCTGGTTCAGCCTTCCTTGGCCCCGGCGACCGGGCGTCCCTCGCCCGGCCTGGGATCGCGGCGCTCCGCGATCCGCGCCGATTTGCCGGTGCGGCCGCGCAGATAATAAAGCTTGGCGCGACGCACCACGCCCCGGCGCACCACCTCGATCGAATCAACGTTCGGCGAATAGAGCGGGAAGACGCGTTCGACGCCCTCGCCGAAGCTGATCTTGCGGACGGTGAACGAGCTGCCCATGCCCTTGTTGGCGCGCGCGATGCACACGCCCTCATAGTTCTGGATACGCGCGCGCTCGCCCTCGACGACCTTCACGCCAACCTTCAGCGTATCGCCCGGCCGAAACTCGGGGATCGTCTTGCCTTCCTTGAACTTCTCGATGGCCTCGGCCTCGAGCGTCTGGATGAGGTTCATCTCATCGATCCTTCTTCTCGCGCCGCGCGCCAGAGGGCGACTGACCCGAGCGCCCTCGTGGCGCTCCCACAGGTCCGGCCGCCGTGGCCGTTTACCAGCCTCGGCACCGGCTCGCGCCATGCCTCGACCGCCGCAAGATCCCCCGATCGCAGCACTTCGGGGATCGTGCGTCCCTCCCCTATGACCGGTCGGGTATGATGCGGGGTTCCGAGCAGCTCCGCCTGGAAGCTTCCGTCCTCTCCGCCTGAGCGCGCGCCATTACGCCCGGACGCTGCGGGATGCAAGCATCCAGCGCCAGCGATCGCGGTCAGCCGCGGTCGAGAACCTGCCGCACCTGCGCGGCCACGAACGCGACATAGCCATCGAGCGATGCGTTCGCCTCGATCCACGCGCGATGCTCGGCGCCAAGCCGGTCGCGCTTCGCCCGATCCGCCAGCAGCGCCCGCAGCGCCTGCGCCATCGCCGCATCGTCGCCGGGCGGCACGATGCACTCGGCCGGCAGGGCGACGAGATATTCGGCCAGGCCGGGCGTGGCCGTCACCACCACCGGCCGCCCGGCGGCCATCCCCTCCATCATCCCCGTCACGCCGGCCGAATAGTTGACGTCGTTGAGCGGGAGCATCACCACGTCGGCTTCCCGATAGGCGCGGGCCAGCTCGATCGCCGAGACGCGGGGCTGGAAGACGACGTTGGCGGGCGTATCCGCGCCGCGCGCTAGGCGGGCGGCGTTCTCGCCGAAGAAGCCGTGGCCATAGACCTCGAACCGGGCATCGACCGCCGGCGCGACCCGCTGCAGCAGCGCATAGTCCCGGTTCTCGGCTCCGCAGGCGATCACCCGCGGCGGCTGGTTGGCGACGGGCGCGTCCGCCGGAACATAGAGCCGGTCGTCCACCCATTTGGAAACCGAATGCACCTTGTCGGGAGGAAACCCGGCGACTTCGAGCAATTCGGTAGCCTGACGGCGGCTGCTCGTGACGAGCGCCGCGAAGATGCCCGGCCCGATCGCCTTCAGCAGCCGGTGCTTGCGCGGCGACATGTTGTGGATGCGCGAGATGATCCGCCCGTTCCAGCCGAGCAGCTTGAGCGCCATCGCCAACGGGAAGGCGACGTCCTCGCCGGTGGTATAGATCACCCGATAGCGGTTGCGCTGCGGCAGGAAGGCTAGGATCGAGCCAACGATCGGACGCTTGGCGAACAGCCGCCGATACCAGCCCCCCCGGACGGCCGCGGCGGAGGTGAACGACAGGATGTCGCCGCCCAACTTGCGTGCGATCTCCACGAATTCCTGCCGCGAGCCACCCGCCGCCAAAGATTCGGCCACTTCGTCGCGATAGCGTCCTTGGCCGAGGACGACCGCGAGTGCCGTCACGCGGCGGCCGCCGGCGCGTTCTGGAAGCGGTCGACGCGGCGGATCTCCACCCCGTCGATCGCCAGCGTCGCGGCGTCGCCCCGAGCATCGATGATCCGGCCGAACCCGGCCGCGGCCAACGCTCCATGCTCCTGAATCAGCAGTGTGTTGAGTTCGGGCAGGTTGGAATAGGTAAAGCCGAGATTCTGACCTACCAGCAGCTCGGGCCGGAGCGACGGATCCCAGATGCGCAGCGCGAACCCGGCGCTCAGAATGCGCCGCGCGAGATCGACATAGGGGCTCTCTCGGAGGTCGTCGCTGTCGGCCTTGAAGGACAGGCCGTTGAGCAGCACCAGGCTGTCCGCCGCCAGCCCGCGCACCGCATATTCGAAGATGAAGCGCTTGTGAGCCTCGTTGCTGCGCAGCACCGCATCGAGCACGAAGGTCTCGGCGCCCTTCTCGTTCGACATCGCGACCAGCGCGCGCACGTCCTTGGGCAGGCAGGACCCGCCGAACGCGGCGCCCGGCCGCAGGTAGTAAGCCGAGATGTTGAGCTTCGTGTCGGACAGGAAGATCTCGCTGACCGCCGCCGCATCGACCGATTCCTTGTCACAGACACGGGCGATCTCGTTGGCGAAGGCGACCTTGAGCGCGTGGAAGCTGTTGTCGACGAACTTGGTGATCTCGGCCTCGCGGAAGCGGACGTGGAAGCGGCGGCCCT
>CAXTTP010000153.1:0-7075 GCA_964247195.1 uncultured Sphingomonadaceae bacterium | reverse complement strand
ACGCTATGTAGGCGATGCTGACGTCGCCTGCGACGGATATCGGGCCGCTCTGGCTCCCCTTGTCCCTTTCTAGCCTCACCGAAGCCGGGATGCGCCGCGGTTGGCGCCTGCCCGTCATGCTTGGGACAAAGGATACCCAGATGATCACCGGAACCGTAAAATTCTTCAATGCCGATAAGGGCTACGGCTTCATCGCCCCGGAAAATGGCGGCGCCGACGCGTTCGTCCACATCAGCGCCGTCGAGCGTGCCGGCATGCGCACGCTCGATCGCGATCAGCGCGTCTCCTACGAGCTCGAGACCGACAAGCGCGGCAAGGCCTCGGCGGTCAATCTTCAGGCGGCGTGATCGCCTGCTGAAGGAGGCGGGCGCTCCCGGGCGTCCGCCGCCGTTTTGTAGAAGGAAGGGGTTGAGCGATGTCCAAAGGTCAGAAGAGCAACAAGGAAATTCGCAAGCCCAAGAAGGAAGCCCCGGCCAAGCCGAACGCTTCCAATCCTACGACGAAGGGCGTCATCAAGTCCTGAGCTCCGGGAACACCGACGCACGCCATCGAAGGGAACGTATCTTGACCAAGCTCGAAGAATATAACGCCAAGGCCGCCGAGAGCCTGGCCGCTCTGGAAGTCGCCACCACCGAGCGGGATCGTGCGTTCCACCGTCGCGCCCACAGCATCTGGCGCAAGCTGATCCTCAACGTCGGCGAGGCCGAGCAGCGCGCCGCGATGAAGCCGGAGCCCAAGCTGAAGCCGCTCAAGGCGGCGCCCGCACGCGGCTGGTAAGCCGCCGCGCGCTGGGGCAGGTCAGGAGCGGGCAGGGCGCTAGGCGATGTTCACGCCTGCGCCAGACGTCAATTTCGATCCGCTGTTACACCAGCAGGGCCAGTAGCTTGTCGACATCGACGCTCGCAAAGGTCGTGAAATTGTCGGCGACGCCGTAGGGCAGCAGCAGCGTTCGATCCTGCACCAGCGCGCCACAGCTGTAGACGACGTTCGGGACATAGCCGTCGCGTTCGGTCGGCCCGGGCCGCAGCAACGGGTTGCGCATCCGCCCGAGCACCTTGGCGGGGTCCTTCTTGTCGAGCAGGCAGGCGCCTATCGAATAGCCGCGCACGGGGCCGACGCCGTGAGTCAGCATCAGCCAGCCCTCGTCGATCTCGATCGGCGAGCCGCAATTGCCCATCTGCACCGAATCCCAGGCATTTTCCGGCGAGACGATCTTGCGGCCGACCTCCCAGTTCGCGAGATCGTCCGACATCATCAGCCAGATGCTCTCATTGTCCTGGCGGCCGAGCATCGCGTAGCGGCCATCGATGCGCCGCGGGAACAGCGCCATTCCCTTGCTCGCCGCGACCGGCCCCGTCACGGGCCGCATCTCGAACGCGGCGAAGTCGTTCGTGAACAGCAGCTCCTCGCGGATGTCGCGGCCGCTGAACGCGGTGTAGGTGCCGATATAGCGGCTGGTGCCGTCGTCTTCGGTGAAGCGAACGAGGCGCACATCCTCGATGCCGCCGCGCTGGCTGGGGATGATCGGGAACAGCACCGTCTCGGAGAGGTCGCGGCTGCCGCCGCAGAACAGGCGCACGGTCTGGTCGGCCGCGCCTTCCTCCGGCATCTCGATCCGCGGCGGCACCGCCCATGCGCTGGTCGGATCGACCGTCACCGTGCAATCGGCGCCCCACGTGCCCGTCCGGAACGTGACCGACGAGAGGTGGCCCTCGCCCACGCCGCGCAGCGCCAGGATGAAGCGGATCGTCGCGGCGGGCAGGCCGGACTGGTCGGGATGGAGCACGATGCTGGGATTGAAGAGCGCCGCGGCCTCGAACGAATATTCCTCGCTGAGATAGGCGCCGATCAGCAATGCCCGATCGTGGGCCACGGTCGAGCGATCGATCAGCAGCCCGTTCACCTCGCGGAAGCGGCGCATGAGGATGTCCTCGATGTCGCGGTGGCGCGCGGACAAGGCGCTCGTCACCCGTTCCAGCTCCTCGCGGAAGCTGGCATCATCGAGCGCCAGCACGCGATCGGCGATACGCTGCGCGCGCGGCCGGTCCTTGTCGGCATATTCGGCGATGTCCTCCGGCACGAACGGCCGGATGACTGTGCGGGAGGGATCGGGACGCAGGATGACCGGCGAATGCGCGACGATATCGACTTCAGGCATGGTCCACCTTGTTGCGCCCCGCGGGGTCGAGTTGCTCGCGACGCCCTAGTCGAAGTAACGCCGCGCGCGCTATAGGGCAGCGCCGCGCACGCTCGCCGCGTCTCGCACCGCCAGCCAGCGCCGGCGTTCCTCCTCGGCATCGGCGAGCGCGCGATGGCGCGGCACTTGCGCCCGATATGCGGCGTCAAGCGGCGCGATCAGCGCGTCGACGATCACCTCGAGTTCGGACGGTGCGACATGGCCGGCCAGGATGGCGCGCGCCGCCTCGCGCCTGGCGTCGTCGCTATCGCGCAGCCGCAGGGCGTGCCGGGGCAGGCCGGCGGCGCGCAGCAGCGTGCTCAGCCACTTGCCGTCCCACGAGGGCGCGCTCGCCAGGAGGTCGTGGCCGCCCAGCACCGCCACCATCCGCCGCGCGACGACATCGTGGGGCGCGCCTTCCGCCGCCAGCGTCGCCGGGGCGATGCGGTGGATCGCCTCGGCGCGGGGGTCCCAATCGGTCCAGCCCGGCGCGGGGCGGATCAGGTGCGATTCGGCAGCGCCGTCCTCGAACACCCACGCGATCTCGATCGGATAGCCGGCCTTGGCGAGCGACGAGGCTTCGAAGTCGAGGAAGACCAGCACCGCCGGTGAACGCGCCGGCGAAGCCAAGGATCATCGGCGGTCCAGGCGATTTGTGGATGGGTTCGGCCGGCGCAATGCTATCTTACGATCACCGCCGCCGCCGGGCAGCGGGCGCAGGAGGTTTGATGTTCGGCCGACCGCGACGTGACATCGTCCAACCGGGGCAGGAAAGCGTCTGGGATTTCCCCCGGCCGGCGGTAGCGCAGGCGGTCGACGCCCACCTTCGCGTCGTCCTCGGCGGTCGTACGATCGCTGAGACGCGCCGCGCCATCCGCACGATCGAGACGAGCCACCCGCCGACCTATTATTTTCCACCCGACGACATCGATCCGCTCGCGCTCGCGCTCGCTCCGGCGGAAGGCAACAGCTTCTGCGAATGGAAGGGGGCGGCGATCTACCATGACGTGATCTCGGGTGAACAGCATCGCCGCCGCGCCGCCTGGTCCTATCCGCGGCCGACTTCATCCTTCGCCGCACTGCGCGACCATGTCGCCTTCTACGCCGCCGGGATGGACGCCTGCTTCGTCGATGGAGAGCAGGTCGTGCCGAAGCCCGGCGGCTTCTATGGCGGCTGGATCACCTCGCGCTTCGCCGGCCCGTTCAAGGGCGTACCGGGCAGCAACGGCTGGTAGCAGCCGCCGCACCCGCCCGCAGGATCACCGGGCGACGCCGACCTTCGGATCGATCCTGCCGGCATCGTCGTACAGCGCCGCCAGGTTCTTGGGGTGGTATTGATCCGGCTCGCATTCACCCCTGTCGTCGACCTTGCAGACGAGGCCCTGCGCCTTGAACCGCCGGATCGCGCTTTCGTGCACCGCCTCGCCGATGGTCGCGAGCGGCTGGTGGTCCGGTCCGATCGGCCGGTAGAGCCGCTGGTAGGGCGGCACGTGGAAGCTCTTTCCGCAGATCTGCCGGATCATCGGCAGGATGTGGCTGATCGCGAAGATGCCGCTGCTCGAATCATGCTGGGCGGCGAGCGGATCGAGCTTGGCGGGATCTGGCAGGCAGCTCCAGTCGAGCACCAGCCCGGCCGCCTCTGCCTTGCGCGCCATCCACACCAGCGGAATGTCGGCGAGGGCGCGGGTCCGGTAGCCGCCGCCGACATCGGCGTGCGCGCCCGCGAACCAGACCTGTTCGATCGACGAGCCGGCGGGCTCCTCGCCGGTCCACAGCGACGGCACGAAGGTGTCGCGATGCTCGTCGATCGCCATGGCATGGCAACCCTTCTTCACGATCCGGCACGCGCCGGTATCGTAGAAGCCGTATAAGGCGCTGTTGATCGGCGCGAGGATCGGGCCCGGTATGCCGAGCGAGCCGACCGTGTCCCACACGCCGAGGAAGGTGATCGAGACGTCTTCATGCGATTGCACGCCGGGCGTGGCCGCCATGAACTGGGCCGGGCTGTGGGGCTTGGGCGTGCGATAATATTTCCACGCCGCGCCGAGGGCGCCGAGACTCTGGCGCTGGAGCAGGCCGGCGGCGCTGATCAGGCCGACGACGCTGCGCGCGGTGAAGGCGCCGCGCGAAAAGCCGAACAGATAGATCTCGTCGCCGGGCACGTAGTTCTGCGCCAGGAACATGTAGCCGGAGCGGATATTGTCGTCGATGCCGAGCCCGGTCGCACCGGCGAGGATCTTCTCCGCGTCGAGCCCGGTGGTGCCGACGCCGCGAAGGTAGAGCACTGACTGGGGCACGCCGTTGGTGTTGGTGTTGGCATGGACGGCGCGCGAGATCAAAGCGACGTTGGTATCGGCACCGTCGCTGTCGGCGGTGTTCCAGGTGCCATCGAAGCACAAGACGAGCCGCTTCATCCCACCCCTCCGTATCTTGTCGCGACGGTTCTATCACTTCGGCGTGCGGCAACGGAGTCTCAAATGGCGGCGGCGGATACTTCGCCGGTCGGTGCGGTCAGAGCAGCTTGTCGAGCGTGATCGGCAGTTCGTAGATGCGCTTGCCGGTCGCGTTGTAGATCGCGTTCGCCACCGCCGCGCCGACGCCGGTGATGCCGATCTCGCCGATGCCGTGCGCGCCGAGCGGGCTGTGCGGATCGGGAATGTCGGTCCAGATCACGTCGATCGCCGGCACGTCCATGTGCACCGGCACGTGATATTCGGCGAGCGAAGGATTCATGATCCGGCCGGACCGCTCGTCGAACAAGGTCGCCTCGGTGAGCGCGAGGCCCAGGCCCATGATGATGCCGCCTTTGAACTGGCTGGTCGCGGTCTTGGCATTCAGGATGCGGCCGGTGTCGAACGAGCCGAGGAAACGCGTCACCCGCGTCTCGCCGGTCACGGCGCTGACCCGGACCTCGCAGAATTGCGCCCCGTAGGAGTGCATCGAATACTTCTTGGTCTCGATCGGCATCGGCCCTGCCGCCTCGCAGGCCAGCTCCTCGCGCTGGGCGCGGCGGAGGATCGAAACGTAGCTTTCGCGACGCTCCGGCTCGTCGCGCTTGCACAGCCCGCCGTCGCAGGCTTCGACATCGTCGGGTTTGAGCCCGGCCAGCGGCGAGTCGTTGCCGGCGAGCTTGAGCAGCGCCTTGGTCAACGCCTCGCTCGCCGCGATGATCGAGGCGGCGATCGAGGCGGTCTGCGACGAGCCGCCGGCGATCGAGCCCTCCGGCAGTGCGGTATCGCCATGTTCGAACGTCACCTGATCGAGCGGCAGGCCGAGCCGCTCGGCGGCGTGCTGCGCCTGCACGGTCGCGGTGCCCATGCCCATTTCGTGGGCGGCGGTGGACACGATGGCGCCGCCGTCGGCGGTGAGGCGGATGCGCACGGCGCTGCCGGGCATCCGGTAATAGGGATAGGTCGCGGTCGCGACGCCCATGCCGATCAGCCACTCGCCGTCGCGCTGCGTGCCTGGCCGGGGCTCACGCCGGTCCCACCCGAACCGCTCGGCACCGCGCCGATACGCTTCGAGCAGATTGCGGGAGGAAAAGGCGTGGCCGGTCGTGGGATCCTTCTCGGGCTCGATCCGGCGGCGGAGTTCGATCGGATCGAGCTGCATCGCCTCGGCCAGCTCGTCGAGCGCCGATTCGAGCGCGAAGGTGCCGATCGACTCGCCCGGCGCGCGCATGAAGGTGTTGGCGAGCATGTTCATGTCGGCCACTTCCTGCGCGACCTTGATCGCGTCGGCGGCATAGAGGTGGCGGGCGGGAAAAGTGAACTGCTCCGGGCAGTTGTTGTGGCTGGTCATCGCCGCCACGCCGGTGTGGATCAGCGCGGCGAGCGTCCCGTCCGGCTTGCCGCCGAGCGCGACGCGCTGCTCGGTCTCGGTACGGCCGCCGACCGAGTGGAACACGCCTTCGCGCGACAGCATGATGCGGACTGGCCGTTCCGCCAGCCGCGACGCCGCGGCGGCGAGGATCTGGTGACTCCACAGGCCCTTGCCGCCGAACCCGCCGCCGACATAGGGCGAGAGCACGCGGACCTGCTCCTCCTTGAGCCCGAAAACCTGCGCCACCGTCCAGGCGGTGGAGTTCACCATCTGCGTCGCGTCGTGGATGGTGAGCCGATCCTCCTCCCAGTAGAGGGTGGCGGCGTGGAGCTCGATCGCGTTGTGGTTGTGACGCGGCGTGCGGTAGGTGCGGTCAACCCGGAACGCCGCATCCCGCAGCGCCGCTTCGGCATCGCCGGTCTCGAGCGTCGCAGGTTCGCCCATCACCGACTGCGGCGGGTGCGACTTCGTCTTCGCCGCCGCGAACGACACGACGGCGGGCTCCGCCTCGTAGGTCACCGCGATCAGCGAGGCGGCATGATCGGCCTGCTCCTGGGTGTCGGCGAGGACCAGCGCGACCGGCTGGCCGTTCCAGTGGATCTCCTCGTCCTGCATGATCGGCAGATCGCTCGGCCCCGCCGCCTTGTTCGCGGACATGAAGATCGGCGGCGGCGCCATCCGCGGCGCGTTGCGATAGGTCATCACCAGCGCCACGCCTGGCGCCCCCTCCGCCGCCGTGGTGTCGAGCGTCGCGATCCGGCCGCGCGCGATGCGGCTGTAGTGGAGTGCGGCATAGACCATGCCGTCGATCGGCACCTCGGCCGCGAACCGCGCCTTGCCCTGCACCTTGAGCGACCCGTCCACCCGCGAGACCGGCGCGCCGATCAGGCCGTGCTTGCGCATCAGCGGATCGGGCGTGCCGCCGGGCAGCCAGCGCTCGGGTGCCAGGTCGATGGCGCTCTGCATCGCCTTCTGAGCGGCGTCCTGGATGATGCTCATGCGATATCTCCCGCCAGGTCGCCGAGGACGGCGACGATCGTCCGCTTCGCCAGCTCGATCTTGAAGGCATTGTCACGC
>CAXTTP010000152.1:0-7084 GCA_964247195.1 uncultured Sphingomonadaceae bacterium | reverse complement strand
ATCGCGGTGAGCGGCAGCCAGCGGCTCGAGCCGGATACGGTGCGTTCCTATATCACGCTTCGTCCCGGCCAGACCTATAACCGGGAAGCGATCGACCAGGCGCTGAAGGATCTCTACGCCTCGGAGCTGTTCGCCGACGTCCAGATCCGCGACGACGGGACCGGCAACCTGACGATCGAGGTCCGCGAGAACCCGGTCATCAACCGCATCGTGCTGGAGGGCAACAAGCGGCTGAAGTCGGACAAAATCAATCCCGAGATCCGCCTTGCCCCGCGACAGATCTTCACCCGCTCCAAGGCTCGCGCCGACGTCGCCCGGATCGTCGAGCTCTATCGCCGCCAGGGTCGCTTCGCCGCGACCGTCGAGCCGAAGATGGTCCAGCTCGACCAGAACCGCGTCGATATCGTGTTCGAGATCAACGAGGGCGCCAAGTCGAAGGTCCGGCGGATCAACATCATCGGCAACAAGGCGTTCTCCGACAGCCGCCTGCGCGAGGAGATGGCGACCAAGCAGACTGGCATCACCAAGATCTTTTCGTCCGGCACGAGCTACGATCCCGATCGCCTGTCCTACGACCAGCAGAAGCTGCGCCAATATTATCTGACGCAGGGCTATGCCGACTTCCGCGTCGTCTCCGCCGTCGCCGAGCTCACACCAGACAAGCGCGACTTCATCATCACCTATGTCGTCGAGGAAGGGCAGCGCTACAAGTTCGGCGATGTCGACCTCACCAGCGAGATCCGCGACCTCAAGGCGGACACGCTGAAATACCTGGTCCACGTCAAGAAGGGCGACTGGTACAACGCCAAGGCGGTCGAGGACACGGTCGACGCGATCACCGAAACCGCGGGCCTGCTCGGCTTCACGCCGGACGTGCGGCCGGACTTCAACCGCGACAAGGACGCGCTGACGATGTCGGTCACCTTCAAGGTGAACGATGCGCCGCGCGTCTATGTCGAGCAGGTCAACATCAACGGCAACACCCACACCAAGGACAAGGTGGTCCGTCGCGAGTTCCGCCTGTCCGAGGGCGACGCATTCAACAGCTTCCGCGTCAAGCGCTCGCGTGACCGCATTCAGAGCCTCGGCTTCTTCCAGGACAAGTTCGAGATCGAGCAGAAGCAGGGCTCGGCGCCCGACCGGATGATCCTGGAGGCGAACGTCGAGGAGAAATCGACCGGCGAGCTGCAGGTGTCCGCCGGCTTCTCGAGCCTTGAGAAGTTCATCGTCAACTTGTCGATCACCGAGCGCAACTTCATGGGCAAGGGCCAGGAGGTCCGCGCCAGCGTCGACTATTCGACCTACTCGAAGTCGGTCAATCTGGGCTTCACCGAGCCCTATTTGTTCGACAAGAACATCGCCATCGGCGGCGACATCTTCCGCCGCGACTATAACTCGTTCAACTTCGTCAACAACGATCGCAACACGACCTATCAGCAGGTTACCACCGGCGCCCAGATCCGGCTCGGCGTGGCGCTGACCGAATTCTGGTCGCTCGCGCTGCGCTACGGCCTCAGCTACGATCAGGTCAGCCTCGACAAGTCGACCTTCTACACCAACGGCAATTGCGATCCGCTGCTGGCGGGTCGCTACCTGTGCGATGCCGTGGGCGACCGGACCACCTCGTCGATCGGCTACAGCCTCGTCTTCGACAATCTCAACAACCGCATCCGGCCGAGCGCCGGCAACCGCGCGGTGCTGAGCATGGACCTTGCCGGCCTCGGCGGCAGCGTCAAATATCTGCGCACCAAGCTCGAGGCCGACAAATATCACAACCTCGGCAAGGGCTTCATCCTGAACGGCCATCTCGAGGGCGGCTACGTGCTGCCTTATGGCAGCGCGCGGACGGACTCGGTGGGCAACGAGATCGACAAGGTCCGGCTGACCGACCGCTTCTTCCTCGGCGAACCACAGATCCGGGGCTTCGACATCCGCGGCGTGGGGCCGCGCGTGCAGCGCATTCCGTACGATACCACCACCGGCACCTTCAGCACCGACAGGAAGCAGATCACCGACGACGCGCTCGGCGGTCGGGCTTATTATCTCGGCCATCTCGAGGTCGAGATCCCGCTCGGCTCGGGCGCGCGCGAGCTCGGCCTCAGGCCGTCGATCTTCGTCGATGCGGGCGCGGTCTTCGGGCTCAAGCGGCCGCAACTCGTCGATGCCGACGTCACGTTCAAGGACATCAACGGCGACGGCAAGCTCGATGCGATCTCGCGGCCGTTCACGGACAGCTCCGGCAACCAGGTGTACACCGTGGCTGATGCCGATACGACCAATCCCAATATCGGCCTGGCCACGCTGTGCGCGGTCGGCTATTCCGCTTCGGGCAAGGATAATTGCGTCGGTACGTCGGTGAACACCGCTCAGGTCACTTCGATCAATCCGTTCCGCGAGGTATTCTACGGCAATACCCCGCGGCCACGCGTTTCGGTCGGCTTCGGGGTTAACTGGAATTCACCCTTCGGACCGTTCCGCATCGATATTGCCAAGGCGCTCGTGAAGTCGCCGGGCGACGACACCAAGCTCATAACCTTCAACGTAGGGACACAATTCTGATGAAAGCATTCCTCAAGTCCGCCGGGCTTGCGTTGATGATCAGCGGCGCTGCCGTGCCCACCGCCGTCTTTGCCCAAGCCGCGCCGACGATCCTCACCGTCGACATCCAGCGCCTGTTCAGCGATTCGGCATCGGCGAAGAGCGGCCAGGCGCAGATCAAGACGAAGTATGAGGCGAACCTCAACGGCGCCGTGACCACCTATAACAGCTCGGCGACCGCTCTGAACGCGCAGGTCGAAGCCGCGCGCAAGCTGCAGAAGCCGGACGGCTCGGTGCCGCCGGCCAGCCAGAAGCTCGTCGGCGACGCGCAGAACGCGTACAACGCCGCCGGCCAGCGCCTGGAGGGCATGCAGAACGAGGTCAACGAGGTCGGCCGCTACGTGCAGAGCCAGATCCTGCGCGGCGCGCAGCCGGTGATCGAGCAGGTCCGTGCCGAGCGCAAGGCCGCGCTGGTGGTGCCGAAGGGCAGCACGCTCGCCTCCGATCCGACGACCGATGTCACCACGACGGTGATCCAGCGCCTCGACCAGAGCCTTAAGACGGTGAGCATCACGCTGCCGCAGCAAACCGCACCGGCCGGCGCCGGCAGGTGAGCGACGGCGAGGCCGCGCCCTCATCGGGCGCGGCCGGTCCGCTCGACGTCCGGCGGGTGATGGCGGCGCTGCCGCACCGCTATCCGATGCTGCTGGTCGACCGGGTCGAGGAACTCGTGCCCGACCGGTCGATCGCCGCGATCAAGGCGGTCAGCATCAACGAGCCGTTCTTTGCCGGCCATTTCCCCGGCCGTCCGATCATGCCCGGCGTCCTCATCGTCGAGGCGCTCGCGCAGGCGGCGGGGATACTGGCGGTCGAATCGCTCGGCCTCGCCGGTTCCGGCAAGCTGGTCTATTTCATGGCGATCGACGAGGCGAAGTTCCGCAGCCCGGTCGAGCCCGGCGTGCTCCTCCGCCTCGAGGTCGAGTTCGTGCAGAAGCGCGCGACCGTGTGCAAGTTCGCAGGCCGAGCGCTCGTCGATGGCAAGCTCGCGGCGCAGGCGAACTTCACCGCCATGATCGCCGATCCGCCCGCCTAGGGACGCGGCGGCGGGTGCGCGACGAATGCGGCGAGGTCGTCCGGCGTGTTGATGTTCGCGATCGCCTCCTCGAACCGAACCCGATGAGCCGAGGCGGCGAGGATCCACGCTCGCATCGAACGATCCTCGGCGGCTTCAAGGAAGGCGAGGAGATCGTCCGCCAGCGCCGCCGGCCACAGGCCGAGCAGCGGTTGCCCAGAGACTACCGCCGGAGCCGTTCCGAGCCGCGCGCCGAGGTCGCTGGGGATGTCGGGCAGGTCGCAGCCGCTCGTGAGCACCTCCGCATAGCCCGCATCGCGGGCTTCGGCGAGCGCGCCGGCGAGCGCACCGAGCGGGCCGAGTCCGGGGCGGGGGAGATCATGGATCGACCTCAGCCCGGGCCATTCCCGGCCGACGACGACCAGCCCGTCGCACTGGCCGCGCAGGCGGGCGGACACGCGGTCGATCAGCGCCACGCCGTCGATCTCGGCCGCCGCCTTGTCCGTACCGAAGCGGCGCGCCTGCCCGCCGGCGAAGATCGCGCCCAATCGAGTCATGCCCGGCCGCTCGCCGCGGCAGGCGCCCTTGTCAAGCGCGCCGGCGGCCTGTAGACGCCCGCCTTCGCTTCCCGGCTGGTCGGAAACCAGCCAAGTTCACGGAGCCTTGCGATGAAGAAGAACATCCACCCCGCCTATCACAAGATCAATGTGCAGATGACGGACGGCACCGTGTTCGAGACCCGCTCCGTCTGGGGCAATGAAGGCGACACGCTGCAGCTCGACATCGACCCGACCGTGCATCCGGCCTGGACCGGCGGCCGATCCTCGCTGCTCGACACCGGGGGCCAGGTCGCGCGTTTCAACAAGCGCTTCGGCGGCCTGACCCTCGGCAAGAAGTAGGGCGCGGGGCGGGGCTCAGACGCTCCGCAACGCCTTCACCATTCCCGCGGCGACCGACAGCGCGATCTCGGCCGGCCCGAGCGCGCCGATGGCGATGCCCGCCGGTGCGTCGATTCTGGCCAGCGCATCCTCGCCAAGGCCCCGTGCCGCAAGCCGGCCGAGTCTACTGGCGTGGCTGCGCCGCGAGCCGAGCGCGGCGATATAGCCGGCCGGCGAGGCGAGCGCCGCCACGAGCCCCGGATCGTCGATCTTCGGATCATGGCTCAGCGTCACGACCGAGGTGGACGGGTCCGGTTTCAGCGCCGCGATCGCCTCGTCCGGCCAGCGCCCATCCAGCGCAATGTCCGGAAATCGCTCGGCGGTGCGGAAGCGGTCGCGCGGGTCGATCACGATCGTTTGGATGTCCAGCATGCTCGCGAACCCGGCGAGCGACTGGGCGATCTGCACCGCGCCGACGATCAGCAGCCGGCGCGGCGGCGCGTGATGGTTGACGAACCGCCCGTCGCCAGGCGCTTCGCCGATCGCGCTCGCCCCGGTGACGAGATCGGTCGTGATCGCGAGCGGCGCGCCGGCGGCGCGCGCGTAGGCGACCGCATCGAACAGGGCAGGGGGGTAGCCTTCCGCCGCCACTGGCTGGACGATCACCTCGATGTTGCCGCCGCAGGGGAGGCTCACTTCCCACGCGCGCTCGTCGCCGACGCTGAAACGCAGCCGCCGGGTTCGTCCATCGGCGATCGCCTCGGCGGCGGCGTGGAGCACTTCGCCTTCGACGCACCCGCCCGAGACCGATCCCTCGAACCGGCCGTCGGCGTGCACCAGCATCTGGCTGCCCCGCGGCCGCGGGGCCGATCCCCAGGTCGACACCACCGTGGCGACCGCGCACGGCGCGCCGCGCCATTCGCAAGCCGCGCGCAACAGCCGGTCGATGTCGTTGGTCGGTGTCGTCATGTGATTCCCGTCATTCCCAGCCGAATTGATCGGGCGGCCGGGAGGTTCCCGGTCTCCTTCTGGATTTCTGCTGCGATGCAGCGCATGGAGCCCGCATGGAGCTTGTCCGCCGCCTTGCCAAGCCGCTCTTCTGGCTCGCCCTCCTGTTCGCTTATGTCGCCGCGGTGATGCCGGCCGACGAGGCGCCGAAGATATCGAGTTCCGACAAGGTCGAGCACATGGCCGCCTTCTTCACCCTCGCCGTGCTCGCCCGGCTCGGCTATTCGGCCGTCGCGTGGCTGCGCACTTGGCTTCTGCTGGCCGCTTTCGGCGCGTTCATCGAATTCTCGCAGCTCATCCCGGCGCTGCATCGCGACGGAAATTTCGCCGACTGGTTCGCCGATCTCGCCGCGCTGAGCGCCGGGATCGGCCTGGTCGCTCTCGTCGGAGCGCGACGCGCAGCGGCCGACTGACACCTATCGTTGCGGCATCGGAACGCCTGACGCTGGAGACCGTTACGGTCTCAGCGATAATGGTGTCGCCACGAGAGGAAAGACGAGATGGGCAAGGGACTTATTCTGTGGCTGCTGGGCGTACCCGGCATCGTCGTGATCCTTTTGCTCGTCACCCACGTGCTCTGATCCGCCGCGGGCGGCACGGCGATGACCGAGGACGGGGTTGGTCCGCGTGACGCGTTCGGCGAGGGCATGAACGCGAATTCGCTGCGGATTTCCCGCGGTGCATGTCCCTATGGCGACGGCAGCGAGGATCAAGCGCGTTGGCTGGCCGGCTGGGACCGGCAGCAGCTCAGCGAAGGCGACTTCAGCGCTGCCGAGGAGTGACGAGGCAGCTCCGATCAGGACTGCGCCTTCAACTTCGGCTGCGCCCACCTTCGCGAGCTGGTTCGCTCGCTCGACAGCATCGGCTCACCGAGCCAGAGCGGGTTGATGACCGGTCCGCGCTTCGACTTCTTCGTCAACGCTACTGACGGCGCGGCGCGCGCCGGCACGATCGCCATGCGTCGCGGCGAGATCCGCACGCCGGCGTTCATGCCGGTCGGCACCGCCGCCACGGTCAAGGCGATGAAGCCCGCTGATGTCCGCGCGAGCGGCGCCGACATCATCCTCGGCAACACCTATCATCTCATGCTGCGGCCTGGCGCCGAGCGCGTGGCTCGGCTCGGCGGGCTGCATGCCCTGATGGGTTGGGAGCGGCCGATCCTCACCGACAGCGGCGGCTATCAGGTGATGAGCCTCGGCGCCCTGACCAAGAAGAGCGAGGATGGGGTGGCCTTCAAGAGCCATCTCGACGGATCCCGTCACCTGCTGACGCCGGAGCGGTCGATGGAGGTGCAGCGCCTGCTCGGCGCGGACATCGTCATGGCGTTCGACGAGTGCACCGCCTTTCCGGCGACGCCGGACGTGGCCGCGGCCTCGATGCAACGCTCGATGCGATGGGCGGCGCGGTCGCGCGCGGCGTTCGACGCCGGCGGAGAGCACGCTACCGGCGCTGCGCTGTTCGGCATCCAGCAGGGATCGATGGACGAAAGCCTGCGCCGCGGCTCGACCGAGGCGCTCACCGCGATCGGCTTCGATGGCTATGCGGTCGGCGGGCTGGCTGTCGGCGAGGGACAGGCGGAGATGTTCCG
>CAXTTP010000151.1:1888-7107 GCA_964247195.1 uncultured Sphingomonadaceae bacterium | reverse complement strand
CCCGGCAGCGGCATGCGCGCGCACGACCGGCGCATAATCGAGGATGTCGGCGGCGGTGAAGGCGACCGGCTGGTCGAGCCGGCGCTCGCCCCGGTCGACCTCGGCGAGGATCGCGGCGGCAAGCGGCAGCTTGAACGTCGAGCAGAGCGCGAACCGGTCGCCGGCCGCAAGCCCGATCCTGCGCCCGCTGCCGCTGTCCAGCGCCGCCACGCCGAGCCGGCCGCCAAGTTGCGCGCGGATCGCCGCCAGCTCGGCATCGTCGCCGATGGCACGCGCCGCTGCCGGCGCCGCGAGGAGCGCGCACGCACCGCCGACGATCGCGTCGCGCCGCCGGATCATCGGTTCAGCGCCCCTGCATGTTGCGGGCTTCGGCGGGCATCCTGACCGTCAGGCTGTCGAACCCCTCCAGCCATATCTGGCAGGCGAGGCGCGAGGTGCGGGCGACGCCGGTGGCGAGATCGAGCAGGTCCTCCTCCTCCTCGCTCGCGCGCGGCAGCTTGGCGAAATCGTCGGGGTCGACGATGACGTGGCAGGTCGAGCAGGCCATCTGCCCCTCGCATGTCCCTTCGAGCGGCTGGCCGTCGGCCTGGGCGATGTCGAGCAGCCGCTCGCCCGCCGTGGCCTCGACCTCGCTGGCGCTGCGACCGTCGGCCGAGACGAAACGGACCTTCACGCTCATGCCCACACCTCCTGCCGCGCCGCTGCCGCCTCGATCTGCGCCATCGCCGAATCGATCTCCGCCGCGGTCGTATAGCGGCCGAAGCCGAGACGGATGCTCGATCGCGCCGCCGCGTCGGTCAGCCCGATCGCGGCGAGCACATGACTCGGCCGGCCCGACCCGCTGGCGCAGGCCGAGCCTGCGGCAAAGGCGATGCCGCGCAGCTCCGAGATCAGGCGGTTGGCGTCCAGCCCGTCGCGGCGGACGTTGAGGTTGCCGGGATAGCGCCGCCGCTCGTCGCCGTTGACGCGCCAGTCGGCACCGAGCGCGGCGCGGGCGCGGTCGTAGAGCGCGCGGCAGTGCGCCAAATCGTCCTCCATCCGCACCGCCGCCAGTTCCGCCGCCATGCCGAAGCCGGCGCACAGGGCCGGCGAGAGCGTGCCGGACCGCCCCGGCTCCTCCTGCGCGCCGCCATGCAGCAACGGCTCGAGCGCGACGCCGTCGCGGATCCAGAGCGCGCCGATGCCCTTGGGGCCATGGATCTTGTGCGCGGAGACCGCGATCAGGTCGCAACCGGCAGGGATGCCGATCCGGCCATAGCCCTGCACGGCATCGCACAGGAACAGCGCTCCCGCCGCCCGCGCCATCGCCGCGAGAGCGGCGACCGGCTGGATCACGCCAAGCTCGTTGTTGACCAGCATCGCCGCCACCAATCCGGTGCCGGGCCGGATCGCGGCGCGCGCGGCGTCGAGATCGACGATGCCGTCCGTTCCGACCGGCAGCACCGTCAGCGCGCGACCGGCCCGGGCCGCCGCCGCCGCGGTCTCCAGCACGGCGGCATGCTCGGTCGCGATCGTCACGATCGCCCCCGCCGTCCCCTTGATGGCCCAGTTGAGCGCCTCGGTCGCGCCGGCGGTGAAGGCGACGCGGCCGCCCGGCGGCAGCAGCGCGGCGACACGATCGCGCGCCACCGCCACCGCCGCCGCCGCCTCCCGCCCCATCCGGTGCGGCGAGTGCGGGTTGCCGAAACCGTCGGCGAGCCAAGGCAGCATCGCCGCGCGCGCTTCCGGCGCGAGCGGAGTGGTGGCCTGATAGTCCAGGTAGATCATGCCGCCACCGCCGGCGCGCACCGCGCCATCGCCGCCCAGGCATCGGCGAAGCGGTCGATCTCGGCGGTGGTGGTCGCGCGGCCGAAGCTCACCCGGATCACCTCACGCGCCGCGGCTTCCGGCCAGCCCATCGCGCCAAGAACGTGGCTCGGCCGCATGCTGCCGGACGAGCAGGCGCTGCCGGCCGAAACGGCGATGCCGGCAAGGTCGAACTGGATGAGCTGCGCCGTCGCCGCTACTCCCGGCATGCGGTAGCTGCCGATCGCCGGGTGGCGGCGCTGGGGGGCGGCGACGACCTCGCCGCCTGCCGCGAGGATGGTGGCGTCGAGGCGCGTGCGCAGGGCGGACATCGCCGTCACGTCCTCTGCCACGCCGAGTGCGGCGGCGAAGCCGGCAGCGCCGGGCAGGTTTTCGGTGCCCGACCGATAGCCGCGTTCCTGCCCGCCGACCGGCCGGAGCATGGCCAGATCGCGCACGAGCAGCGCCCCAATACCCGGCGGCCCGCCGCGCTTGTGCGCCGAGACGGCGACGAGATCGGCGTGTCGCGCGAGGTCGGGGTCCGCGCCTGCCGGCATCTGCGCCGCGTCGACCAGCAGAAGCCCGCCGGCGCCATGCACCGCCGCCGCAACCGCCGCGATCAGCTGGCGGACGCCGGTCTCGCTGTTCGCCCACTGTACCGCCACGATCGGCCGCCCGGCGGCGGCGAGTTGCGCGTCGAGCTCCCCGGCGATTAGCGAGCCCGTAGCGTCCACCCGCAGCACCGCCGCGTCGGGAGCGGCGCGGGCGACCGCCTCATGCTCCACCGCCGAGATCAGGCGCCGGTCGACCGCCGCCCGCCCGAGCGCGATCGCCAGCGATTCGCTGGCGCCGCTGGTTAGGATCACCTCGCCCGGCCAGCTATAGGCATCGCCGATCGCGGTGCGCGCCGCCTCCAGCGCCGCCCGCGCCGCGCGTCCTTCGGCATGCGGCGAGGACGGGTTGGCCCAGCGCGCGAACGACGCGGTCATTGCCGCCTGCGCCTCCGCCAGCAGCGGCGTCGTCGCGGCGTGATCGAGATAGATGCGCGGGTTCAAGCAGGGACATCCGGTTTTGTTGCGAACGACACCCACGTGTCTATATAGGCACCGCCACGCGTGCGCACCCTTTGCGCAGCGCCCTCGTCGTCAGCAGGTGTCGCTTGCCCGAAGTCATCTTTCCCGGTCCCGAAGGTCGCCTCGAAGGCCGTTTCCAGCCGGGGCCCCGCCCCCGCGCGCCAGTCGCGATGATCCTTCACCCGCATCCGCAGGGTGGGGGCACGATGAACAACCGCATCGTCCAGCAGCTCTACCAGACGTTCGTCAAGCGCGGCTTCGCGACCCTCCGCTTCAACTTCCGCGGTGTCGGCAAGAGCCAGGGCGTGTTCGACAACGGCGTCGGCGAGCTGTCGGACGCGGCCTCCGCGCTCGACTGGGTGCAGTCGATCCATCCCGAGGCGCAGACCACCTGGATCGCCGGCTTCAGCTTCGGCGCGTGGATCGGCATGCAGCTGCTGATGCGCCGGCCCGAGATCAAGGGCTTCATCTCGATCGCGCCGCCGGCCAACATGTACGACTTCACCTTCCTAGCCCCCTGCCCGTCCTCCGGCATCATCATCCAGGGCGACGGCGACGAGGTGGTGACGGCAGGCGCGGTGCAGAAGCTGGTCGACAAGCTGCGCACCCAGCGCCACATCACCATCCACCACGACACGATCCCCGGCGCGAACCACTTCTTCGAGCATGAGATGCCGCAGTTGATGAAGTCGGTAGACGACTATCTCGACATGCGGCTGGCCGACGCGCGCGCCTGACGGCGGCGGCACGACGCCCGGCGGGTAAACCGATGACGACAGACAGCAGGCGTCCGGCCGGTTCAGCCGGCGGCGGGCGGCGGATTCGCACGCTTTGTCGCAGCTTCGGCACCGTCCGGGGGATGCTCGCGCCACCGGCGAAAAGCAGGCCCGCGTAGCCGCTTTACAGGGGGGTATGCCGATCCTATATCGCGCCCGCTGCCCCATGGGACTTCCACCGCAAGGCAGTGTTTTCAACTGAAGACCGCGGGCTTGCCTGCGGCATAGGAGGTCCCTTGAGTTGCACGAGAATCATAGCGCGCTGGGGCTAGCGACGAACCCCGTCGGGACCACTGGTCTCGAAATCGCCAGGCGTCTTCCGGTCCTGCCGGTCACGCTCCTTCGTCCGCACGCCGCCCGGCGTGCCGCCCGCTTCTTCGTGGAGAAGTTTGCGGGGCGGTCGATCTATGCGGTGAAGGCCAATCCCTCGCCCGAGCTGCTGATGCTGCTCTGGGAGAGCGGGATCACCCATTTCGACGTCGCCTCGATCGCCGAGGTGCGGCTCGTCGCGCGGCTGCTGCCGCAGGCGACGTTGTGCTTCATGCACCCGGTGAAGGCCGAGGAGGCGATCCACGAAGCCTATTTCCGGCACGGCGTGCGGACCTTCTCGCTCGACACTGAGGAAGAGCTGGAGAAGATCCAGCGGGCGACGCGGAATGCCGCCGATCTGACGCTCTGCGTGCGGCTGCGCGTCTCCTCGGATCATTCGAAGCTCAGCCTCGCCGCCAAGTTCGGTGCCGATCCGCGCGACGCCGCGGCGCTGCTGCTGGCGGTTCGGCAGGCGGCCGACGCGCTCGGCATCTGCTTCCACGTCGGCAGCCAGGCGATGAGCCCGGCGGCCTATGTGCAGGCGATGGCGCGGGTTCGCGCGGCGATCGTGGAAGCGGGCGTCACCGTCGACGTGATCGACGTCGGCGGCGGCTTCCCGTCGGTCTACCCGTCCATGGAGCCGCCGCCGCTCGAAGCCTATTTCGGCGCGATCCACGATGCGTTCGAAAATCTGCCGGTGAGCTACTCGGCCGAGCTCTGGTGCGAGCCGGGCCGGGCGCTGTCCGCCGAATATGCGAGCGTGCTGGTGCGCGTCGAGAAGCGCCGCGGCGACGAGCTGTACATCAACGACGGCGCCTATGGCGCGCTGTTCGATGCGGCGCATGTCGGCTGGCGCTTCCCGGTCCAGCTGGTGCGGGAGACGGCGAGCGAGGCGCGCGAGATGCCGTTCAGCTTCTACGGGCCGACCTGCGACGATCTCGACCACATGGCGGGGCCGTTCTTCCTCCCGGCCGATACCGCCGCGGGCGACTATATCGAGATCGGCATGCTCGGCGCCTATGGCTCGGCGATGCGGACGGGCTTCAACGGCTTCCATTCCGACGAGACCGCGATCGTCGCCGACGAGCCGATGGCGAGCACGTACCTGCCCGCGCCGCAAGTCGAAACGCCGTCCAACGTCGTCACGCTGTAACGGGACCGCCCTATCGCCCATCCGTTCGCAAATGGGCGAGGCGGCGTTCGAAAGCGCATCTTCCACGCCGCGACGCCGCGGCTTGCGTCCACATTCAGCCTCTGCCGCGAGCGGAAGAGGGAC
>CAXTTP010000151.1:0-1878 GCA_964247195.1 uncultured Sphingomonadaceae bacterium | reverse complement strand
GCCTGCGACGATCTCGATCACATGGCCGGGCCGTTCCTGCTGCCGGCCGACGTCAAGGCGGGCGACTATATCGAAATCGGCATGCTCGGCGCCTACGGATCGGCGATGCGCACCGGCTTCAACGGCTTCCACTCGGACGAGACGGCGGTGGTGGACGACGAGCCGATGGCGAGCGTCTACCTGCCCGCCGCCCCGGCCGAGACGCCGTCCAACGTCGTCACGCTGTAACGACCCGTCTTCAACGTCGGCCCGGCGGCCCGACCTCTTATCGAGCGTCGGGCCGACCGGCGTGACGACCCGTGAATGGAGTGAACCGAAATGACCGACGTCGCCGTAAACGACACCCGCAAGGCCGAGCTGCTTTCCAAGCAGGTCGAGCATGTCGACATCCGCAGCTTCGACGCGCGTCCGATCGTCGATGCGATGGCCAAGATGAGCTTCACCAGCCGCGACCTCGCCCGCGCCACCGCGATCTACAACGACATGCTGGCGGACAAGGACTGCACCATCTTCCTGGTCATCGCGGGCTCGACCAGCGCCGCCGGCTGCATGGATGCCTATGCCGAGCTCGTCCGCTCGAACATGGTCGACGGCATCGTCGCAACGGGTGCGACGATCGTCGACATGGATTTCTTCGAGGGGCTCGGCCACAAGCATTATCAGGCGCTCGAGGTGCCGGACGACGACACGCTGCGCTCGCTGCTGATCGACCGGATCTACGATACCTATATCGACGAGGAGGAGCTCCAGCACGTCGACCATACCGTCTTCGCCATCGCCGAGACGCTGGAGCCAAAGGCGTATAGCTCGCGTGCGTTCATAAGGGAGATGGGCAAGTATCTGGTCGAGCACGGCAAGAAGGATAACAGCCTGGTCAAGCTCGCTTATGAGCATGACGTGCCGATCTTCTGCCCGGCGTTCACCGATTCGTCAGCGGGCTTCGGCCTGGTCAAGCACCAGGTCGACGCGATGAAGGCCGGCAAGCCCTACCTCACGATCGATTCGATCGCCGACTTCCGCGAACTCACCGAGATCAAGATCAAGGCCGGCACCACCGGGCTCTTGATGATCGGCGGCGGCGTGCCGAAGAACTTCGTGCAGGATACCGTCGTCTGCGCCGAGATCCTCGGCCACGACGATGTCGAGGTGCACAAATATGCGGTCCAGATCACCGTGGCCGACGTCCGCGACGGCGCCTGCTCCTCCTCGACGCTGCAGGAAGCGGCGAGCTGGGGGAAAGTGAACACCGGGATCGAGCAGATGGTGTTCGCCGAGGCCGGATCGGTGATTCCGCTGCTTACGTCCGACGCCTGGCATCGCGGGTTCTGGAAGGATCGGCCGGAGCGGCGCTGGTCGAAGCTGTTCGCCTGATCGGCAAGGACGGCGGCGATACGCTGCGATCCACTGCCCTTGTCCTCAGCGTGTGAACGACGCGACCAGTTCGACATGGGTCGACCAGCGGAACTGGCCGACCGGCCGAATCCAGCCGAGCCGGTAGCCGCCGGCGACCAGCGTCGCGGCATCGCGCGCGAACGTCGCCGGATTGCACGAGACATAGGCGATCCGCGCCACTCCCGATGCGGCGAGCGCAGCCGCCTGCTCCTTCGCGCCGGCGCGCGGCGGATCGAGCACGACCGCATCGAAGCGGCCTAGCTCCTTCGCATCGAGCGGCCGGCGGAACAGGTCGCGATGCTCGACGAGCAGCGGCCGCTGGGCCCGGCCGGCCGCCGCCTTGAGCGCCAGCACCACGTCGCGCGCGCCCTCGACGGCGAGGATGCGCGCGCCGGCCGAAAGCGGCAGGGCGAAGGTGCCGAGCCCGGCGAACAGATCGGCGATCGTCGCGCTCTCGCCAACCGCCGCGGCGACGCCGGCGAGCAG
>CAXTTP010000150.1:0-7124 GCA_964247195.1 uncultured Sphingomonadaceae bacterium | reverse complement strand
GTTCGCAATGCCGGCCCGGATGCTGCGGCTCAACGCCGCACCAGCCACAGCGCGATCAGGCTGATCACGCCCGCGCCGGCAAAATAGAGGCCGACCGCCGGCAGCCCGCCCCATCCGGCAAGGGCGAGCGCGATCAGCGGCGTCACCGCGCCACCCAGGATGCCGCCGATGTTGAACGCCAGCGACGCCCCGGTATAGCGCACGCGCGCCGGGAACAGGCTCGGCAGCCAGCCGCCGAGCGGGCCGTAGACGAAGCCCATCACCAGCAAGGCAAGCGCGAGGAAGGCGAAGACGCCGAGGATGTGGCCGCTGCCGAGCAGCGGACTCATCAGCAGCCCGGTCGGGACCGCGGCGATGCAGCCGGCCATCAGCACCGCGCGTCCGCCGAAGCGGTCGGCGAGCGAGCCCGCGGCGAGGATACCGGCGGCCATGAACAGGATCGCGACCAGCTGCACGGCGAGGAACGCCTGGCGGCCATAGCCGAGCGCGGTCGTGCCGTAGCCGAGCGCGAAGGCGGTCGCGAGATAGTAGACCGCGAAGCAGACGACGACCGCGAAGGTGCCCGCGACCGTCTCGCGGGCCTGGCCGCGCAGGAGCTCGGCGATCGGTACGCGCGGCGGCGGCGCTTCGGCGAGCGCGACGCGGAAAGCGCGCGTCTCGGTGAGCTTGAGGCGGACCCACAGGCCGACGCCGACCAGCAGCACGCTCGCGAGGAACGGCAGCCGCCAGCCCCAGCGCAGGAATTGGTCCGGGCCGAGCGCGAAGCCCAGCAGCAGGAACAGGCCGTTGGCGGCCACGAAACCGACCGGCGCGCCGAGCTGCGGGAACATGCCGAAGCGGCCCTGCCAGCCGGGCGGCGCATTCTCCATCGCAAGCAACGCCGCTCCGCCCCATTCGCCGCCGAGCCCGAAGCCCTGGCCGAAGCGGAGCAGGCAGAGCAGCGCCGGCGCCCACCAGCCGATGCTGGCATAGGTCGGCAGGAAGCCGATCGCGACGGTGGAGGCGCCCATCAGCAGCAGCGAGGCGACGAGCGTCGACTTGCGGCCGATGCGATCACCGAAATGGCCGAACACGCTCGCCCCGACCGGCCGGGCGATGAAGCCCGCGCCGAGCGTGGCGAACGAGCTGAACAGCTGCGCCGACGGCGAGAACGAGGGAAAGAAGAGCGGCCCGAACACGAGGCTGACCGCGGTCGTGTAGATGTAGAAATCGTAGAACTCGACCGACGTGCCGACCAGGCTTGCCAGCAGGACCCGTCGCGTCGAGGGCGCGGCGGCGTCGGTGATCGGTGCAACCATTGTCTCTCTCCCGTCCCCGGCGCTTGGCGTCGCCGGGCGAGGGCGTCAAGCGCCGGCCCGCGATCGCCGGCGCGGATCGGTCAGACGTCGTCCTCGGCGGGTGCAGTCGAGGGGAGGGTGCCCTCGGGCGCGGACAGCGGCGCGGCGGTCTTCTGGAACTCCACCGGATCGAGCGCCGGTTCGTCAAGCGCATCGAAGAAGGCCGGGATGTCGCTCGCGTCGCCGCCCAGCATCTTGGTGAAGTAGCGGCCGAGCGCGCGATAGCTTTCGAACTGCGATTCCGAGAAGAACTGGTCGCCGGTGGTCTCGTGCGGGAAGGTCGGGCTACCGGCCGCATACGCGCGCACGTCGATCGGGATCGATCCGAAGAAGCTCGGCTTGATGTAGAGGATGCGGCCGGGCTCGGTGCTCTCGGGATAATGGATCGTGCCGGTCGCATAGGCGAACTGCGGCTTGATCTCGCGGGTCCGGTCCGAGATGTGCATCCCGTCGAATTCGATCCGGACGTTCTGGTCGATGGCGACCTTGCGCACGGCATTGCCGAGATCCTCGAAACGGCAGTTCGGATCGCAGCCGGCGTCGCTCACGACGATGTAGCGGCAACGGCGGCGGATCATCTCGTATATGCCGAGATTGTCGAAATGGCCGCCGTCGGAAAGATAGATGTCCCGGCCGCTGTCCTGTGTCGAGCCGGCCAGCTCGCGCAGCATCGCGCGCAGATTGTCGCTCGGGCCCGATGCGGTGACCGCCTTGCCCAGCGTCTTGGCGCGCGCCGGGTTCGGCAGCCAGGCGCCCAGACGCACGTTGAACAGGCTCATCAGGAAAGCGGTGGCCGGCGAGGAATTATAGCCTTGGTTCGGGCTCGCCGCGGCACCCGAAATCGCCATCGCCGTCGCAAGCGACACGCCGCTGCCGGCGAGCGCCAGATCGGGCTCGTTGCCGCCATAGCAGTTCGACGGCAGGAACGCGCCGGCGGGATCGGTCGCCGGGTCCTTGCCCTCGCGGGTCAGCGTTTCGCTGCCGCTGTAGAGCGGGGTGAAGACGAACGGCTCGGCCTTGCGCTCCTGCCAGGCCAGCCGCTCCGAACTGGTGACGTTCAGGGCGACGTTGATCAACGGATAGAGCCGCTGCGCCGGGTCGTCCGGCTTGCGCAGCAGGTCGTGGACCCGGATATTGTCGGCGGGGTCGAAGCCGGTGAACGGATCCGGCGCGCGCTCCAGCCGCGCGCTGCCCAGGAAGGCGCGCGCCAGCCGGTTGCGATAGAGGCCGGTCAGCGAGAAGCGGTTGACCAGGATCACGCTCGACATCAGGTGCAGCACGATCGCGAGCGCGGCTGCGAACGCGAGGTGGACGGCGACCGCGGCACTGAACCATCGATCGGGCCACCCCCCGGTCCGCTCGATCAGCCTGGTCAGCTTGCCGGCGACGATCTGCTCGACGCCGGCATGGAAGCTCAGGATCGCCAGCGCGAACACCGCCGTCGCGAGCGCGACGACGGACTTCATCGGGACGATCTTGATCACCTTCTGGGCGGTGGCGAAGGTCGGGCCGCCGCTCTTGCTGCTGCGGCCGCCGAGCACCGCCACCCCGCCGGATACGAGCGAGACGATCCCGGCGAAGCTGAGGTCGCCGCCGGTGCCCTCCGCGCTCGCCGCGTAGTGGCGCAGCACGCCGACGACGCCGAACGTGGCGAGGCCGACCGCCGCCCACAGCAGCGCCGGCTTGAGCTTCAACGCCGACATCCGCGAGAGCCATTCCCGGTCGGCATCCGGCGAGATCCCGACGCGCGCCGTGCCGGCGGGGCGGAACACGACGAACACGATCGTCGCGACGAACTGCGCGCCGGTCGCGAGGATCGGCCCCAGCGTGGTCAGCACCTCCAGCTTGAAGCTGCCGAGATGCAGCGCGTTGGTGAGCTGGACCGTCCAGATCGCGCTGAAGTAGAGGCCGAGCGAGGCGACGATCGCGGCCAGCACCCAGGCCCGGGAATCATGGCCGATCGCAGCGCGCTTGCGGCCGGCACGTGCCCACGCGATCACCACCCCGCCGAGCATGGCGATCACGTTGGCGGCCGCGACATCGTGCATCATCGGCCCCTGCCGCTCGTTGTCCAGCATCAGCGGCGAGACGGTGATCGTGGCGAGCACGCCCCACAGCGCCAGCGGCAGCACGATGTTGCGGACCAGATAGCTGTCGCCGGTGCCGTGCACCCTGATCGCGGGCGACCGATAGCTCGGCAGCAACCGGCAGGTGAAATAAGTCGTGCGGCAGAGGCACAGCGTGCCGATCGCGAGCAGCGTCCAGGCCGTCGCCGGCAGCGGCCTCGATCCGATCGCGGCGGCGACGAGGTTGGGGAACAGCCCCAGCAGCAGGAACAGCGGCGCGAACAGCATGCCGTTGATCAGGATGTTGCGGATCGAGAGTGCGAGCGCCGTCCAGGTATCGTTCGATCCGATGCCGATGCGCGGCGTCAGATAGTTTGAATTTTCGCGCAGCGCGCGCACCTGCGGCGGCTCGCGGCTGCCGCCGAGCTCGGCCTGGACGGCGCCGCGCCCGCTCTCCGCGATCCAGCGCTGCAGCCAGCTGCCGATATAGCCGCCCCCGGACACGGTCGACAGATAGTGGAACTGGTTGAGCAGCCCCTTGGCGGCGAGCGACTGGAGGATGCCGAGCGCGAAGGCGGCGCTGCGGATGCCGCCGCCCGAAAGGCAGAGCGCGGCCTGATGCTTGGCGAAGACGGCGGTGCGGTAGCTCGCTTCCCCGGCCGGCTTCTTCTCGTCCGGCCAGATCTGCGCGAATTCGGCGAGCAGCACGGTCTCGGTCGGCACGGCGGTGGGGCCCATCTCGCTTTCTCCTCGCGATTACGGGGGCGCCCCGGCGTTCTCGCCTTCCCCGCGGCCGAGTGTCGCGCGATAACTGCCGAATTTCAATCCGCGCCGCCACGCGATCACGGCGGCCTACACCTTGATCCCGGTGTCCGTGTAGACGATCGCCGGCCGGCCGGCCGCGTGCATCGCATCGAAGCGGCGGCGCTGCGACAGGTAGACCGGCGGCAGCGGCAGCGAGCGATCGGGATTGATCCACAGCCGCAGGAGCAGGCGGCGGTGATCGGCGTCGTCGCGGAAGCTGCGGCGCGCATGCAGCACGCGGAAATTGTGCCAGATCATGATCTCGCCGGGCTCGAGCATGAACTCGACCATGACGTCCGGCCGCCGCGCGATCGCGGCATAGCTCTTCATCGCCGCGACGAGGCGCTCGGGCACCTCCTCGCCGAGCGTGCGCGCGGCGGTGAACATGAACAGCCCCTGCGCATAGCCGCAGACCAGGCCGTCGCGGTCCGTCAGCACCGGCATCGGTCCGTCCGAGAGCAGCCCCGCGCCGGTGGTGTCATGAAAATAGCCCTCGGCCAGCACCGCCAGCGCATCCGGGTCCTCGCGCGCCAGGATGTCATGGATCGCGGCCATGCTGACGAGACCGCTCAAGCCGCCTTGCGCCGCCCTGGCGACGCTCGCGAGCGCGACGATCTCGTGGAAATCGGTATGTGGCTGGAGCTCGACGTCGCTCTGGTAGCCGCGCGCGTCCGGATTATCGGCTTCCTTGCGGACATAGCCGAGCCGGTCGCGCTTCGGCGACTGCGGGGCGAGCGTGCCGAGCTGCGTGCCGAGGCCGACGAGGGCGCGCGCGAAGCCCGCCTCACCCAGCGCGACCGGGTCGAGCCCCCTGAGGATCACCGCGCCCGGCCCGTCCTCGACGCGGGCGCGCACCTCGTCCATCAGCGCCACGATCGCGAGATCGTCGAAATCGCCGCGCGCGACCGCCTCGGGCAGCCGCACCGCGACACGGTCGACCCGCTGGTGGATGGCGGCGATCTCGTCCGGCTTGAGCGCGCGAGTGAGCGGATCGCGTCCGCCGAGCGACGCTCGCGTCCATCCCGCCTGTCGGTCCAGCACCGCCGTCATGCGCTCGCTGCTCCCTTTGTCGGCGGTCTCTATCATGCGTGCCGCCGCGGGTCATCGCTGCGCGGCGGCTGCTCAGTATCAACCCTCGGCAATGCGACTCAGCCGGGCCGACCTGCTTGCCGCACGCTGCCGCCTGCCGCTACACGGGGCGCAACGACGGAGGACGGGATGGCGGACGGGCCGGGGGACATGCCGCACGACGGCCGCCGCGACCGGCTGGTGATCGCGGCCTCGACGCTCGGCACCGTGTTCGAATGGTACGACTTCTTCGTCTACGGCACGCTCGCGCCGCTGATCGCGCGGCTGTTCTTCCCGGTCGAGAACGCGACCGCGGGCTTCCTGCTCGCGCTCGCCACGTTCGGTGCCGGCTTCGGCGTGCGGCCGGTGGGTGCGGTGCTGTTCGGCTATCTCGGCGACCGGATGGGGCGCAAATACACCTTCCTCGTCACGATCACGGTCATGGGTCTTGCCACCGCCGCGGTCGGCCTGTTGCCGACCTACGCCCAAGCCGGCATGGCGGCGCCGGCGCTGCTCGTCGCCTGCCGGCTGCTCCAGGGGCTGGCGCTCGGCGGCGAATATGGCGGTGCTGCGGTCTATGTCGCCGAGCATGCGCCGGCGCACCGCCGCGGCTTCTATACGAGCTTCATCCAGGCGAGCGTGATCGGCGGCTTCCTGCTGTCGATCATGGTCGTGCTGGGATCGGGCAGCTTCTTCGCGCACGCCGAATGGGACGCCTGGGGCTGGCGCACGCCGTTCCTCTTCTCGCTGCTGCTGCTCGCGGTATCGCTCTGGATCCGGCTGAAACTGCGCGAGAGCCCGGTGTTCCGGGCGATGAAGGAGGCGGGCACCACCGCCCACAATCCCCTGCGCGAGAGCTTCGCCGGCTGGGATCGGATCCGGCTGATGCTCGTCGCGCTGTTCGGCGTCGCCGCCGGGCTGACGGTGATCTGGTACACCGCCCAGTTCCAGGCGCTGTACTTCCTGCAGAACGCCCTGCGCGTCGACGACAATGTCGCGCGGCTGCTGGTCGGCACCGCCGGCGTCGTCAGCGTCTTCTGGTTCGTGCTCTTCGGCTGGCTGTCGGACAAGGTCGGCCGCAAGAAGCCGATCGTGATCGGCTATGCGCTGACGCTCGTCCTGCTCTTCCCGCTGTTCTTCCTGATGGCGCGCGCCGCCAATCCCGAGCTGGCCGACGCGATGAAGCGCGCTCCGGTCGTCGTCTCGGGAAGCGACTGCGCCTACAACCCGTTCGCGTTGAAGGGGCAGGCGACGCCGTGCGGCCGGCTGCTCGATGCGCTGTCGAAGAAGGGCATCGCCTACGGCAAGGTGGCGGGCTCTCCGGGCGCGGCGCCAGCCGTGACGATCGGCGGCCGCGCCGTCGACGCCGCCGATCCGGCCGCGCTCGACAAGGCTCTGGCGGACGCCGGCTACCGGCTCGGCAAGGTCGTGCCGGGCATCGGCGGCATCGCCCGGCTGCTGTTCGCGCTGATCGCGATCGGCTTCCTCTCCGGCATGACCTACGGGCCGGTCGCGGCGCTGCTGGTGGAGCTGTTCCCCGCACGCGTCCGCTACACCTCGTTGTCGGTGCCTTACCATCTCGGCACCGGCTATTTCGGCGGCTTCCTGCCGCTCATCAGCCAATATATCGTCGCCCGCACTGGCGATCCCTTCGCCGGCCTCTGGTACACCTTCGCGGTGACGGCGATGGCGCTGGTGGTGACGCTCCTCTGGCTGCCCGAGACCGCCGGCCGCAGGCTGGAGTGAGCGCCGCCTTGCCCCATCGAGGGTGACGGCGCCGGAGCGGGCGGCTATCGCGCCGCCATGGCCGCTGCCCCGCCCCTCCGCCTGACGCTCGACGGCACTGCAC
>CAXTTP010000149.1:0-7206 GCA_964247195.1 uncultured Sphingomonadaceae bacterium | reverse complement strand
GCCCGCCAGCGCACCGTATCGCCGGTGAGATCGCCGACGAGGACGGTGCACGCGCCGCAATCGCCCTCCGCGCAGCCCTCCTTGGTGCCGGTCCGCCGCAGGCGGTAGCGCAGCAGATCGAGGATCGTGCCGGTCGGATCCGGATCCGCAAGCTCGATCACCTCGCCGTCGAGGATCAAGCGGACCGAAGCCATCCTTCAGCTTCCCCGATAGGTCGAGTAGCCGAACGGCGAGACGAGCAGCGGCACGTGATAGTGGCCGCCGCCGTCCGCCATGGCGAAATCGATGCCGACGACGTCGAGAAACGGCGGCTCCGGCAGCGATACGCCGCGCCCGCGGAAATAGGCGGCCACGGCGAACTCCAGCCGGTAGCGCCCAGCGCGCGTCGCCACCGCGCCAAGCGCCGGGCATCGCCCCTCGCCGTCGCTGACCGCCTCCGTCAGCGTGACGCCGTCGCGCAGCAGCCGCAGCGTGACGCCTGCCGCGGGGCAGCCGTGGGCGAGATCGAGGATGTGGGTGGAAAGGCTGGTCACGCCGCCGCGGTCCACGTGCCGACGAATTCGGGCTCGTCGTAGGCGAGAAAGGATTCGAGGATCGTCGCGCGGTCGTCGAGGAAGAGGGCGTCGGCAATGCCGGCGACGAGCCGCGGCAGCGCATGTTTGAGCCCCGATAACGCCGAGGCGGAGAGGCCGAGGCTGATCAGCGCCGAATAGTTGAACGCGTACAGCCCCGCAACGCGCGCGGCGTCGGCCGGCGTACGCGGCAGCAGCCGGAAATCCGGTCCGAGATAGGGATGTGCGTCGAGCACCGGGCTGGCGAGCGCCGGATCGGGCACGTGCCGATCGGACCAGCGCGCGATCCCGTCGGCGACCAGCGCCAGCTCCGGACGAAGCGCGGGATCGGTCACGAGCCCGGTCGAGAGGACGAGGAAGTCGTAGCTGTCGGTGCCCTGCGGCGTGGTGATCGCCACGCCCTCGGTGGTCTCGGCGACATCGAGCCACGGCGCCCCGAGATGGAGGCGGAAGCCGGGGAAGGCGGCGGCGCGGGCGAAGGTGTCGTTGGTCGGCGGCTGGTTGCGCGCGAAGAACGACGCCATCAGCCTGTATTTGGCGTCGTCGTCGAGCGCGGCGAAGCGGCCGGTCATGCCGCTCCTCTCCATGAAGCGGATCGGGTTGACCTGCGGCAGCGCCTTGCGGCGGACGAACACGTGCGCCTCGGCGACGCCGAGCGACAGCGCGGCTTGGGCATTGTCGAACGACGAGGCGCCGGCGCCGAGGATCGCGATCCGCTTGTCGGCGAGCGCCGCATAGTCGATCGCCTCGGACGTGTGCGCGTAGCGGCTGCGCGCGAGCTTTGCGCCGATCTCGCGGGGCACATGCCACTCGCCGCCGCCCTGTATGCCGGTCGCGAGCACCACCTTGCGCGCGATCAACGGCGCACCGGACGAGAGCTGGAGGCGATGCAGCCCGTCCTCGATCGGCTCGAGCAGCGTCAGGCGGGTATCGTTGCGGACCGGCAGCGCCAGCAAGCGCCGGTACCAGCGCAGATAATCCATCCAGCCGCGCCGCGGGATCTTGTCGAGCGCCGCCCAACCCGCGCTCCCGTGCTGCGCCTCCCAGAAGGCGCGGAAGGTGAGCGACGGCACGCCGAGGTCGACCGAGGTCAGCTCCTTGGGCGTGCGCAGCGTCATCATCCGCGCATAGGTGTCCCACGGCCCCTCGTAGCCGGCCGGATTCTCGTCGATGACGAGGATGTTCGAGATGCGCTCGCGCAGCAGGCCGAAGGCGGCGCCGAGGCCGCTCTGCCCGCCGCCGACGATCACGACGTCGTGGACATGGCCGTCGGGGTGACGGCGCGGCCGCGTCCAGTCGGGCTTGCCGTAGTCGAGCCGGGCGAGGTCGGTCGCAACCTGGGCCTCGAGGGCGGGAAGGCCGATCGGATCGGTCATGGCAGCGCCTCCAGCCGCAGGCGGACGATCTCGCCGATCTGCGCGAGCGCGGTCGCGATCTCGGCGTCGCGATCGTTGCCGAGACGCGACGCCATCGCCGCGAGGATGCCGGCCTTGTCGGTCAGCCGCACGCAGATGATGAACGGGAAGCCGAAGCGCTCGGCATAGGCGGCGTTGAGAGCGCTGAAACGCTCGAACTCCGCCGGCGTCATCCGGTCGAGGCCGGCGGAGGCCTGCTCCGCCGCGGACGCATCGGTCAGCGTGCCGTCGATTGCGGCCTTGCCGGCGAGCTCGGGGTGGGCGCGGATCAGTGCGAGCTGCTCGTCCGGCGTTGCGCCGTTGACCACCGCCATCAGGTCGGCATGGCGGTCGCCACTTGGCGGCCGGGCGTCGGCTCGGGCCTCGACCCAGGGCGAATGCTCGAACAGCGCCGTCACGATCCCTGCCCCTCGATCGAGACATGGGCCGAGACGACCTTCCAGCCGTCCGAGAAGCGCACCCAGGTCTGGCTCTGCCTTCCGCGCCGATCGCTGCCCTGGCGGAAGAATTCGGCATTCGCGGTGGCGGTGTCGTTCCCATAAGCGGCGATGGCGACGCGGCCGAGCCGGCGTTGCGGCGATCCGCCACGCCCCTTGCGGAACGCCCGTATCTCGTCCGCGCCGTAGAGCACCTCGCCGACGCCGTAGCGTACCGTCGTCGCGGCGTCGTGGAACAGCGCGTCCATCGCCGCGACATCGTCGCTCATCAGCGCCGCCTCGTAGGCGCGGAAGGCGGCTGTCACCTCTGCGATCACCTGCGGATCGTCCAGCGTCATGGGGCATGCACCTCCAGCCAGTGGCGGGCGATGTCGATGCGTCGTGCGATCCAGGCGTCGCCGCAGGCCAGGACGTGGTCGAGGAAGCGCGCCACCGCCGCGGCGCGGGCAGGGCGGCCGGCGATGCGGCCGTGCAGGCCGATCGACATCATCCTCCCGCCCTCGGCACGGAGCTGGTCGAACGTGTCGCGCAGGTAGCGGAAGAAGGGCTCGCCGTCGGCGAAGCCGTTATGCGCGACGAACTTCATGTCGTTTGCGTCGAGCGTGTAAGGCACGGTTAGCTGCGCGCGGCCATGCCGCCGGTCGTAATAGGGCAGGTCGGCGGCATAGCTGTCGGCATCGTAGAGGAAGCCGCCCTCCTCGGCGACGAGCCGGGCTGTGTTGGGCGAGCTGCGGCCCTGATACCAGCCGAGCGGGCGCTCGCCGGTGAGACTGGCGTGGAGCGCGATCGCGCGGGCGACATGCTCGCGCTCGATCTCCTCCGGCACGTGCTGATAGTCGATCCACTTGAGCCCGTGGCTGGCGATCTCCCACCCTGCCGCCTGCATCGCCGCCACGGCTTGCGGATTGGTCTCCAGCGCCTTGGCGACACCGAATATCGTCACCGGCGTGGCGCGCGCGGTGAACATTCGGTGGAGCCGCCAGAAGCCGGCGCGGCTGCCATATTCGTAGAGGCTCTCCATCGCCATGGCGCGGACGCCCGTGTGGCTGGCGGCCCCGACCATCTCGGACAGGAAGGCTTCGGAGCCCGCGTCGCCATTGACGATGCTGTTCTCGGCGCCCTCCTCATAGTTGATGACGAACTGCACGGCGATGCGGGCGCCGCCGGGCCAGAGCGGATCGGGGGGCACGGCGCCGTAGCCGACGAGGTCGCGCGCGCCGCTCATGCCGCATAGCTCGCGAGCGCGGCGTCGACGGCCGCGCCGGCCGGGAAGCGGTGACCTTCGGCCCGCAGCACTGCCTCCAGCGCGCCCAGCGTGATGAGCACCTTGTGCTTCATCGCGTTGTAGCCCATCGCGCCGATCCGCCAGATGCGGCCCTGCAGCGGCCCGAAGGCGCTACCGATCTCGATCTGGAACTCCTCCCGCATCCGGGTGCGGACGCGCTCCCCGTCGATGCCGGCGGGGATCAGGATGCCGGTGACGTTGGTCATGCGGTGAGCGTCGTCGCCGAACACCTCGAGCCCGATCGCGCGCGCCCCCGCCACCACCGCGCGTCCTGCCGCGGCATGGCGGGCGAAGCGCGCCTCCAGCCCCTCGCCGAGGACGACGCGCGCGCATTCGCGCGCCCCGTACAGCATCGTCGTCGCCTCGGTATGGTGGTTGAGGCGCTTCTCGGACCAATAGTCCATGATCATCGCCAGGTCGAAATAGTTGGAGCCGATGCGGACGCCGCCGCCGTCGGCGATGTCGTCGCGGCGGATGCCCTGTTCGACGTGGCGGCGCGCGAAGATGCGTTCCGCGGCGCGCGGCGAGATGGTGATCGGCGCCGAGCCGGACGGACCGCCCAGGCATTTCTGGAGGCCGCCGGTGACGATGTCCGCGCCCCAGCGGTTGGCCGCGATCTCGCTCCCGCCGATCGTGGCGGTGGCGTCGACATAGAGGTACGCGCCTGCCGCCGCGCACAGCGCGCCCAGCCCGTCGAGCGGCTGTACCATCGTCGTCGAGGTGTCGCCGTGGACGCAGGCGACGACGCTGGGCGACACCCGCTCGATGGCGGCGGCGATCGCGTCCAGCGGCACCGTCTCGCCCCAGGCCGCTCCGACCGTCTCGACGACGGCACCGATCCGTTCGAGGATTTCGGTGAGAAGCAGGCCGAAGCGGCCGAAGTTGACCACCAGCACGCGTTCGCCCGGCGCCGCCAGCGACACCAGCGCTGCCTCGATCGCGGCGCGTGCGGTGCCGTCGACGAGGAAGGTCCAGCGATTGTCCGTCCCGAAGATCGGCCGGTAGAGCGCCATCACCTCGTTCATATAGGCGGTCATCTCGGGATCGAACTGGCCGAGCAGGTCCGCCGCCATCGCCCGGAGCACGCGCGGGTGGGCGTTGACGGGACCCGGCCCCATCAGCAACCGCTGCGGCGGATCGATCTCGCCGTAGAGCTCAGCCAAGGTCCGCCTCCGCCAGCCGGTCGATGAAGCGGCGCATGACGGTCAGCGCCACCTCCGCATCGGCGGGATCGACGCTCTCCGCGGGATTGTGGCTGATCCCGCCGGCGCAGCGGACGAACAGCATCGCGGTGGGGCAGAGCGCCGCCATCACCATCGCGTCATGGCCCGCCCCGCTGACGAGGCGGCGGACCGGCTGACCCGCCGCCGCCGTCGCCTGGTCCATCAGCTCCATGAGGCGCGGGTCGCAGGGGGAGGCGGGGAGGTCGTGGATGTGCTCGACGGCGACGGCGACGCCTCGCCGCGCGGCGATGCCGGCGATCCGGGCGAGGATCTCCTCGGCGGCTTCGTCGCGGGCCCGCTGGTCGCCGGATCGCACGTCGATCGTGAACTCGACGCGTCCCGGGATGACGTTGGCGGCGCCTGGCAGCGCGGTGAGCCTGCCCACCGTCGCCACCAGGTCGGGCTGCCCGGCGCGCGCCACCTCCTCCACCGCCAGCACCATCTCGGCCGCGGCAGCGAGCGCATCGCGGCGGAGCGCCATCGCACTCGTGCCGGCATGGCCGGCGGTCCCGTCGACGGCGACCTGGTAGCGGCGCTGCGCGGCGATGCCGGTGACGGTGCCGACGGCGAGGCCCTCCGCCTCCAGCACCGGGCCCTGTTCGATATGCGCTTCGAGATAGGCAAGCACGCTGCCGCGCGCCCGGGCGGCGTCCGTGAAGCGGCCGGCATCGAGCGTGTCGGCGAAGCCGCGCAGCGCATCGGCCATCGCGACCTCGCCCGCGTCGCCGATGTCGAGCGCGCCCGCGGGAAGCGTGCCCGCCACCGCCCGGCTGGTCAGCATGGCCGCCGGGAAGCGCGATCCTTCCTCGTCGCCAAAGCCGATCACCTCGACGGCGAAGGGCAGGCGGCGATCCTCTCCGTGGAGCGCGGCGGCGCATTCGATGCCCAGCATCACGCCCAGCGGACCGTCGTACCGGCCGCCATCGCGGACGCTGTCGAGATGGCTGCCGATCAGCAGCGCCGGCGCATCGGCCCGCTCGCCCTCGTAGCGGCCGACCAGGTTGGCGGCCTGATCGAGCGCGACCGTCATCCCCGCCCGCGCCATCCATTCGGCGACGCGGTCCACCGTCGCGCGGTGCGCCGGGGTCAGATAGCCCCGGAACAGCCGGTCGGGCTCGTCGCTGTAGGGCGGCCGGCCGAGCAGGTCGCATCGCGCCACCGCGCGCGCGCCGGAGGGCTGTTCGCGGAGGATGTCGGCTACCATGCCGCCACCATGCCGTCGCTGCGCGGGTCTGTCGCCCCTTCGATGACGCCGCTGGCATGGCGGACGATCGCGCCGGCGTGACCCATCGTCGCGGTGAACGGCGCGACGAGCTCGACCGCATGGCCTGCGTCGCGAAGCGCATCGTAGAGCGCGGGGTCGAACCGGTCCTCGATCTTCAGGCTGGTGCTGTCCTCGCCCCACGTGCGGCCGAGCAGCCAGCGCGGGGCGGTGATCGCCTGCTGGAGCGGCACGCCGAACCGCGCGTAGCGGGTGAACAGGGCAGCCTGCGTCTGTGGCTGGCCCTCGCCACCCATCGTGCCATAGGCCATCACCCGGCCGTCGGCGAACCGCGCCAGCGCGGGGTTGAGCGTGTGGAACGGTCGCGATCCGGGGCGCAGCACGTTCCATCCGTCGGCGGCGAGCCGGAAGGAGGCGCCGCGATTCTGCCAGACGATGCCGGTCTGCGGCAGGACGAGGCCGGAGCCGAACTCGAAGTACGTGCTCTGGATGCAGCTCACCACCTGGCCGCGCGCGTCCGCCGCTCCGCACCACACTGTATCGCCAAGCGCCGGCGACCGTGGCCAAGGCAACGCACGCGCCGGATCGATCCGCGCCGCCATGGCCTCGAGCCGCGTCGGATCGTCGAGCAGCGCCTGGAAGTCGAGCGTCATCGTCGCCGGATCCTCGACGTGCGCGTCGCGCAAGAGAAAGGCCTGCTTGGTCGCCTCGACCAACCCGTGGACATGATCGAAGCCGTCCGCCGTCCGCGCCCCGAGCCGGTCGAACAGGGCCAGGATCAGCAGGGAGGCGGCGCCCTGGGTGGGCGGCGGCAGGTTGAACAGCCGGGCATCGGCAATCCCGGCGGCCAGGGGCGCGACCGCCAGCGCCCGGTGACGGGCGAGGTCGTCCCGGCGCAGCGGCGTGTCGAGCGCGGCGAGGTCGGTGCACTGGTGCACGTAGCCGCGCTCCTGCAGTACGCGCACGAAGTCGGACTTTGCTTTGAAGGTCTGGGGCTGGAAGGCAGGCTGGTCGCTCATCGGCGGGGCTGTTAGCACGCAAAGCTTACGCCG
>CAXTTP010000148.1:0-7220 GCA_964247195.1 uncultured Sphingomonadaceae bacterium | reverse complement strand
GCTCGCCAAGGCGGAGACGCTCACCGAGGCGCTGCCCTATATACAGCGCTACGCTGGCGAGACCTTCGTCGTTAAATATGGCGGCCACGCGATGGGCGACCCGGACGCAGCGCTCGACTTCGCGCAGGACGTGGCGCTGATGAAGGCGGTCGGCATCAATCCGATCGTCGTCCACGGCGGCGGTCCCCAGATCGGCGCGATGCTGAAAACGATGGGGGTCGTCTCGCACTTCGTCGACGGGCTGCGGGTGACCGACGCCGAGACCGCGCGGGTCGCCGAGATGGTGCTGTCCGGCGACGTCAACCGCGCCATCGTCGCCTCGATCGCGCGCGCCGGCGGCCGCGCCGTCGGCATGTCCGGCAAGGACGCGCGGCTGGTGACGGTCGAGAAGGTGCGGCGAATGCGCCGCGATCCCGACAGCGGCGCCGAGGAGGCGATCGACCTCGGCTTCGTCGGCGAGCCGATCGACATCGATCGGCGGCTGCTCGACACCGTGTCGCGCGCCGGCATGATCCCGGTGGTGGCGCCGATCGGCGTCGGCGAGGATGGCGAGACCTACAACGTCAACGCCGATACGATGGCCGGCGCGATCGCCATCGCGATCGGCGCGGCGCGGTTGTTCCTGCTGACCGACGTCGCCGGCGTGCTCGACAAGCAGAAGAACCTGCTGAGCGACCTCACGCCGGAGGCGATCCAGGCGCTGCGCGCGGACGGCACGATCAGCGGCGGCATGATCCCGAAGCTCGAGACCTGCGTTCACGCGGTCGAGGGCGGGGTCGACGCCGCCGTCATCCTCGACGGCCGGGTGCCGCATGCGATGCTCCTGGAAATCTTCACCCGCCGCGGCGTCGGCACGCTGGTGCGCGCCGACTGAGCTACTCCGCCGCCAGCGCCTCCTCGCGCTCGGCGGCCTGGCGGTTCCACATCTCGGCATAGACGCCGCCGCGGATCATCAGCCCGGCATGGGTGCCGCGCTCGATGACGCGGCCCTGGTCGAGGACGACGATCTCGTCGGCGTGGACCACGGTCGACAGGCGGTGGGCGATGATGATCGTCGTGCGCCGGGCCGCGACCGCTTCCAGCGTGCCCTGGATCTCGGCTTCGGTGCGGCTGTCGAGCGCGCTCGTCGCTTCGTCGAGGATCAGGATCGGCGGGTTCTTGAGGAGCGTGCGCGCGATCGCGACGCGCTGCTTCTCGCCGCCCGACAGCTTCAGCCCGCGCTCGCCGACCTTGGTGTCATAGCCGTCGGGCAGCGAGACGATGAAATCGTGGATCGCGGCGCCACGCGCGGCCGCCTCGATTTCGTCCTGGCCGGCGCCGTCCCGGCCATAAGCGATGTTGTAGCCGATCGTGTCGTTGAACAGCACCGTATCCTGCGGGACGATGCCGATCGCGCGGCGCAGCGACGCCTGGCTGACTTGGCGGATATCCTGCCCGTCGATGAGGATCGCGCCGCCGGTGACGTCGTAGAAGCGGAACAGCAGCCGCCCCAGCGTCGACTTGCCGGCGCCCGACGACCCGACGACCGCCAGCGTGCCGCCGGCCGGAACGGTCAGGTCGACGCCATGGAGGATCGACCGCTCGGGATCGTAGGCGAAATCGACATGCGCGAAGCGGATCGCGCCGCCCTTGGCGACGAGCGGGCGGGCGTCGGCCGCGTCGGTCACCTCTTCGGGCGTGTCGACGAGCTTGAACATCGCCTCCATGTCGATCAGCCCCTGGCGGATCTCGCGATAGACCATGCCCAGGAAATCGAGCGGGCGGAAAAGCTGCGCCAGATAGGTGTTCACCAGCACGACGTCGCCGATCGAGAACCTGCCGACGCTCCAGCCCCAGACGCTGTAGATCATCGCACCGGCCATCATCAGGTTGGTGATGAAGCTCTGTCCGATGTTCATCCAGGCGAGCGAGGTCTCGACCTTCGTCGTCGTGTCGACAAGGCGCTTTACGGAGTCGCCATAGCGTCGCTCCTCGACGCTCTCCGCGCTGAAATATTTGACCGTCTCGTAGTTGAGCAGCGAATCGACCGCCTTCTGCGTCGCCTCGCTGTCGTGTTTCGTCCACTGCCGGCGGATGTCGATGCGCCATTCGGTCATGCGCTGGGTAAAGGCGATGTAGAACACGACCATCACGATCGTCGCCGCCACCAGCGGCCAGCCGAACTTGACCGGGAAGATCACGCAGACCGCGGTGAGCTCGAAGATCGTCGGCGCGATGTTGAACAGCAGGAAGTAGAGCATCGTGTCGATGCTCTTCGAGCCACGCTCGATCACCCGGGTGAGCGCGCCGGTGCGCCGCTCGAGATGGTAGCGCAGCGACAGCCGGTGGAGGTGGCGGAACACCTCGACCGTCAGCCGGCGGGCGGCATCCTGGCCGACCCGCTCGAAGATCGCGTTGCGCAGATTGTCGAAGAAGGTGCCGCCGAAGCGCGCCGCGACATAGGCACCGATCAGCGCCATCGCCAGTACCGCGCCCTGCTCGTGGCCCGGCGCCATCCGGTCGATCGCGCCCTTGTACGCGAACGGCAGAGCGAGCGTCACCGCCTTTGACAGCACCACCAGCAGCAGCGAGGCGACGACCCGTAGCCGGAGCCCCGGCTGGTCGGCGGGCCAGAGATAAGGCAGGAAGCGTCGAAGCGACGCGAAGCCCTGTTCCGGCGTCTGCGTGGCGGAGGAATCGGCGGTCGGCGGCATCGATGGGTAGATAGGTCGGCGCCGCCCAAACGCAAAGCGCGCGCGCGAAATGACTGAACCCGTCGCCCCGTCGGAGCGTTGCGCCGCCAGCCATTCGGAGAACCGCCATGTCCCTCGCCGAACCGATGATCCACGAAGACGGACTTCCCGGCCACGAGAGCGAGCTCGAGCCAAAGCCTGACTGGATGCCGCGCTATCCGGGATCGCGGCGGCTGAAGGGCAAGGTGGCGATCGTCACCGGTGCGGACAGCGGCATTGGCCGCGCCGTCGCCGCGCTCTTCGCGCGCGAGGGTGCCGACGTCGCCATCCTCTATCTGTGCGAGGATGACGATGCGAAGATGACCGCCGGCATCGTCGAGAGCGAGGGCGGCGGGGCGCTGACGATTTCCGGCGATGTCGGCGACAAGTCGTTCTGCGAAGCCGCGGTGGCGCAGGTGATCGACCGGTTCGGGCGGATCGACATCCTCGTCAACAATGCCGGCGAGCAGCATCCGGACAAGGAGATCACCGACATCAGCGAGGAGCAGCTCCGCCGTACCTTCCAGACCAACATCTTCGGCATGTTCTTCATGGTCCAGGCGGCGCGGCCGCACCTCCGGGAGGGCGCCGCGATCGTCAACTGCACGAGCGTGACGATGTACCAGGGCGAGCCCGAGCTGCTCGACTATTCGAGCACCAAGGGCGCGATCACCGCCTTCACTCGCTCGCTCTCCGAAAATCTCGTCGGCAAGGGCATCCGCGTCAACGCCGTCGCGCCGGGTCCGATCTGGACTCCGCTCAACCCCTCCGGCGGGGCGAGCGCAGAGAAGCTGGAGGGCTTCGGCGAGAAGACGCCGATGGGCCGGCCGGGCCAGCCCAACGAGGTCGCCCCCGCCTTCCTGTTCCTGGCGTGCGAGGATTCGAGCTATATGTCGGGGCAGGTGCTGCATCCGAACGGCGGCACAATCGTCAATGGCTGACGCTTAGCAGTTTATTTCCTTTTCCGCTGGCAAGGTCGCGCTGCTTTCAACGGGTTGCGAGCGACAGGATGACCAGCAAACACGCGCCTTGCGCCGGCTGCCGCGATGGCGAGCAGTTCACGTTCAACTTCTCGATGGCGTTCCAGCCGATCGTCGACCTCGAGACCGGGCTGCCCTTTGCTTATGAGGCGCTGGTACGCGGGCCGGCGGGCGAGTCGGCGGCAAGCATCCTCTCGCGGGTGACCGAGGAGAACCGCTACGCCTTCGATCAGCTGTGCCGGGTCAAGGCGATCGAGACCGCAACCCGTGCCGGGCTGCTGCGCGGCGGGGCGCGGCTGTCGATCAACTTCCTGCCCAACGCGGTCTATTCCCCGCGCGCCTGCATCCAGCTCACGCTGCGTACCGCGGCGGCCAACGTTTTCCCGACCGACCGGCTGATCTTCGAGTTCACCGAGAACGAGAAGATGGACGATCCCGACCATGTCGCGGACATCGTCCACAGCTACCAGCAGATGGGCTTCGGCACCGCGATCGACGATTTCGGCGCCGGCCACGCCGGGCTCGGCCTGCTTGCTCGCTTTCAGACCGACATCATCAAGCTCGACATGGAGCTGGTCCGCGGGGTCGACGCGAGCCTGCCGCGGCGGATGATCGTCGGCGGGGTGGTGCGGATGGCGCGCGAGATGGGCATCACCGTCATCGCGGAAGGCATCGAGACCGACGGCGAGCTCGCCGCGCTCCGCGCGATGGACGTCCGTTATATCCAAGGCTATCTGCTCGCCCGGCCGGCCTTCGAGACGCTGCCGGCCTTCACGCTGCCCGGCCCGATCGCGAGCGCCGCCGCCGCCTAAGCCGCCGGCACCGGACTGCCGTAGCCGACCGGAGCGGGCTCGCCGCGCGCATAGGTGCCGACGAGCAGACCAGCGGCGAGCACTCTGCCCGCCATCGCCTCCACCACCGCCGCCCGCCCCGGGGTCGGCCCGGGATCGGCCGGATCGGCGAGCGCGAAGAGCTGGAAGGCGTAGTTGTGCGGGCCATGCCCGGTCGGCGGATCGGGCGGCAGCCAGCCCTCGCGCAGGAAGCTGCTGCGGCCGACGTCGCTGCCGTCGGGGGCGCCCGCGCCGTCAGCGACGATCGCCCCTTCCGCCAGCCGGCCGGCATCCGCCGCCAGCCCCCACACGATCGCGTGGACCAGCGGCGTCCGCGCCGGCGCGTCGGGATCCTCGACGATCAGCGCCAGCATCGTCGTGCCCGCCGGCGGCGCCCGCCAGACGAGCGGCGGCGACACGCCCGCGCCGTCGGCGGTGAAGCGGTCCGGCAGCCGCGCGCCGTGGGCGAACGCGGGGCTCATCAGCTCCAGCGTGGCGAAGCCGCTGCCAAGCTCCGGCGCTGCGATCGTGAGCTTGTCGGCGCCGGCGCGCAGGCCGCGCATCGCATTGCCCAGCCAGTGCGGCACATATTCGAGCATCGGCGCCTAACCTCCATGCGAGCGGGCGATCAGAACGCGGAACGGGATCGCGGCTCTGCGGGTTCCCGTCTCGATCCCACAGAAAAGCGGGAAGGAGAAGACGGTGCCGGATAAGTTCAAGGCGCAGCAGAAAGCGGCGGGAGCAGCACTTTCCGCCAAGCGCGGCGAACAGCCCAGGGGCACGCTCCAGGGCGCGTCGAGCAGATGGCCGAGTCGATGAGCGAGCAGCAGCTCGAGGAGCTCGCCCACACCAAGACCAAGAACAAGCCCGACCATGTCGGCGACAGCAAGTAACCCAGCCCGGCAGCGGAGGAAGCAATGACCGACATCCAGTGGGACAGCCAGGCGAGCCTGATGCGCGTCATCTCCTTCGCCACCGCCGAGCCCCAGGAAGAGCTGCTCGGCCGGGCGACGCTGCACGAGCTGGTCGGCGCTTTCCTGGAGATGTCGCCCGCCGCGCAGGACGGCCTGCTGCTCCGCGCCGCCGGACCCGACTGGCTCCAGGAGTTCGACAGCGACGCGATCCGCGAACTGGCGGCCCGGCCGGAATATAGCGGTGGCAGCGGCGCCTTCGACACCGCCGACCTCGCCGACGATCCGGAGGCCGGCGAGGAAATCGGCGTGTTGCTGACCGGTGACCGCTCGACCGATGGTGTCGCCGGACGGTTCGGCGATGCGGAGCACGGCACCGCCTGAGCCTGGTGCGGCGTGCGTCGTTGACAGTTGGTAACTACGGGAGTGGAGCTATGACCAAGACGCTGGCGGAACTGTCCGAGAAGATGCGCGACATCGACTTCGCGATGCTGTCCACCCACACCGACGGCGGCGCGATCGGGGCGCGACCGATGAGCAACAACCGTCAGGTCGATTATGACGGCGATTCCTATTATTTCACCTGGGACCAGTCCCGCATGGCCGAGGACATCGCCGCCGACTCGCAGGTTGGCTTGAGCTTTCTCGGCTCGTCCGGCCTGCTCGGCCGCCGGCCCTTCTTCGTCGCGGTCGAGGGGCATGCCGAGCTGATCCGCGACAAGGCCACTTTCGCCGAGCACTGGACCGCCGATCTCGATCGATGGTTCGACAATGGCATCGACACGGCCGGCCTCGTGCTGATCAAGGTCCACGCCACCCGGCTCCATTACTGGGATGGCGAGGACGAGGGCGAGCTGGCGCTTTAGCGCCCGGCATGCTCGGCGTGGTGGCGGCTAGCGCGGAGCCCCGATGAACCTGCTCTCGATCCTCATCGGCCTGTTCGCGCTGTTCTGGGCGCTGATCGCCTTCATCCCGCTGCTCGGCTGGATGTACTGGTTCATCGTGCCGGCCGCGCTCGTCGGTCTTGGCTGCGGCGTGCTCTCCAGCCGCGGCGGCGGGCGCAACCTCAACCTGATCGTGATCGTCGTCGGCATCGTCCGGCTGGTGATCGGGCACGGTGTCTTCTGACGGCGCCGCGCGTCCGCCGCGCGCGCCTTGCGCGGGGTAAGGATGCGCGATCCGTCCCGCGGCACCGCGAGCCGGAGCCTTATGTGCTCACTTACTCTGCCGCCGGCAGGTAAATCTCTCCGCCCTTCTCTCTGAACATCTCGCTCATCTCCGCCATTCCCGCCTCCGCGTCGCTCGCGGCCAGGAACGTATCCACGCCCGCATTCTGTTTGGCGGCAAAGTCGCGCACCTCCTGCGTGATCTTCATCGAGCAGAACTTCGGCCCGCACATCGAGCAGAAGTGCGCGGTCTTGGCGCCTTCGGCCGGGAGCGTCTGATCGTGGTACTGCTCGGCGGTGTCCGGATCGAGGCTGAGGTTGAACTGGTCGCGCCAGCGGAACTCGTAGCGCGCACGGCTCACCGCGTCGTCGCGCAGCTTGGCGGCCGGATGGCCCTTGGCGAGATCGGCGGCGTGCGCGGCGAGCTTGTAGGTGACGACACCGACCTTGACGTCATCGCGGTCGGGCAGGCCGAGATGCTCCTTCGGCGTCACGTAGCAGAGCATCGCCGTGCCGTACCAGCCGATCATCGCCGCGCCGATGCCGCTGGTGATGTGATCGTAGCCCGGCGCGATGTCGGTGGTGAGCGGCCCGAGCGTGTAGAAGGGCGCCTCGCCGCAGA
>CAXTTP010000147.1:0-7253 GCA_964247195.1 uncultured Sphingomonadaceae bacterium | reverse complement strand
GAAGAAATAGTTCGCGCCGAGCACATGCCGCCCGATGCCCCAGCCCTGCGTGAAGCCGCCCCGCGCCATTTGCGCCATGCCGAGCCCGACCTCCTGGAACGATCCGACGTCCCAGCTGATATGATGCATCCCCCGCCGGTCCGACTTGACCAGCGCGAGCATGTGGTGATCGCTCCCGTGCGGTCCGTGGAGAAAGGCGACGAACGGCCCGCTGCGATCCGACAGGCGCAGTCCCAGCGTATCGCGATAGAACCCGATCGCCTCGTCCACGTCGGTCGTGAACAGCGCGAAGTGGGACAGCCGGCGCGGCTGCACCTTCGGCGCCTTTGAATTGGGGATGGCGCCGGAAACGCCCGCCAGCGAGGACAGCGTCTCGAAGAGGCTCTTCGCCTCCGGCGACGACTTGTCGGCCACGCGGACGTTCACCGGCAACCCGTCATAGCCGGCGAACCAGATGCCGTTCGAATCGGCCCCTGCCGGCGGCGCCACGCGCGCGACGCCATGTTCGGCGAGCCGCCGGTCGATCGCATCGATCTCGTCGGCAAATGCCCCGAAGCTCAGGTAGCGCAGCCGCTTCGCCGCGCCTGCCGCGATCCTTCCCCAGCGATGCGTGTGGCCGAAGGTATAGAGGCCGAGCCCGCCCTCCTCGTCGCGCACGTCGAGCCCGAAGAGCGTGTAGAACTGCCGCGCCTCTTCGAGGTCGGGCACTTCCATGGCGAAATGGTCGAGCGAATGGACGCCCGGCGATTCCATCCGCCGCCGTCCCGTCGGTTGATCGGTCATCTTCGCCTCCTTCCGAGTTCGCGCCCGCTCATTCGTCGACGATCGGATTGCGCAGGATCCCGAGCCCCTCGATCTCGACCTCGACCACGTCGCCATGCTTCATGAACACCGGCGGCTTGCGCGCCAGGCCGATGCCGGCCGGCGTCCCCATCACCAGCGCGTCGCCGGCTTCGAGCGTCAGGAAAGTCGAGAGCAGGCTTATCGTGTCGACCACGTCGAAGATCATATCCGATGTCGACGCGTGCTGCATCACCTGCCCGTTGAGGCGCGTCTCGAGGGTGAGCCCGGCGGCACCCGGCGGCAGCTCGTCGGGGGTGACGAACCATGGTCCGAACGCGCCCGTGTCATCGAAATTCTTGCCCGCGGTCCATTGCGGCGTCTTCAGCTGCCAGTCGCGGACCGAGCCGTCGTTGAAGATCGAATAGCCCGCGACATGATCGAGCGCCGCCTCCTTGGTGATGTTCCGACCGGTCTTGCCGATCACCGCGACCAGCTCGCCCTCGTAATCGAGTTGCACCGACACCTTGGGCCGGATGATCGGCGCGCCGTGGCCGATCAACCGGGAGCTAAACCGCGCGAACAGCGTCGGAAAGGAGGGCGGCTCGAACCCGCCCTCGGCGGCGTGATCGGCATAGTTCAGCCCGAGACAGATCAGCTTCGGTGTACGCACCAGCGGCGGCAGGAACGTCACTGCGTCCAGATCGATCGCCGCGCCGCGCTGGCCCACCTGCGCGGCCGCATCGGCCAGCGCGCTGCCCCCGGCCGCGACCAGCGCGTCGAGATCGGAAAGCGCCGCATCGCCGAACAGGGCCTTGGCGCCGCCCGCGCCGTCGACCGCCAGGCCGACGCCCTGTCCGTATGAAACCCGTGCCAGTCGCATCCCATTCTCCCGAAAGTCCGCAGGGCAGGGGCTCAGCGCCCCGTCTGCCCCGATCCCGCGCCGCTCGCGGTCATCAAGCTGTTGCTCATGCCGCCGTCAACCAGCAGGTCGATTCCGCTGACATGCCCGGCATAATCGCTCAGCAGGAAGAGAATCGCGTTTGCGACGTCCTCCGCCGTGCCGAGCTTGCGCAGCGGGATCCCCGCCTCGCGCTGGGCGAGCCGCGCCGGGTCCGCATAGCCGGCCGCGGTCATCGGCGTCAGCGTCGGCCCGGGCGACACGCTGTTGCAGCGGATCCCGTCCGGGCCCCATTCCACGGAAAGTTGCCGCACCAGCATCAGCAGCGCCGCCTTGCTCGCCGAATAGCCGCTCAGCGCCGGCGTCGGCTGGTGCGCCGACATCGATGCGGTCGCGACGAACGCTCCCCGGCTTGCCTTGAGCGCGGGGAACACCGCCTTCGCCAGAAGCCAGTTGGCGCGGGTATTGATCGCGAACAGCCGATCGTAGTCGGCCGGCGCCAGGTCCATCAGCGAACCCGCATGGATGATCCCGGCATTGCTCGCGACCGCGTCGATCCCGCCCATGTGATCCAGCGCCGCGGCGGCGATCCGATCGCCTGAATCGCTCTGTATCACGTCGGCGACCATCGTTGCGGCGGCACTACCGAACGCTGCCGCCGCCGTTTCCAGCGCAGCCGCATCGCGGTCGACCAGCAGCAGTCGGTGGTCGCCCGCGATCAGCCGGCCGGCGACGAGCTGCTCGGCCACCGCGCGGCCGATCCCGCTCGCTGCCCCCGTGATGATGATCCGCATCGTCCGCCCTCAGTCGCTGAGCCCGAGCTGGGCCATAAGCTCCTTGCGGAGCTTGAATTTTTGGATCTTCGACGCTGACATTGGCCACTCGTCGATGAACCGGATGTGGCGCGGCACCTTGAACGACGCGATCCGCTCGCGCACGAAATCGATCAGCTCGGCCTCGCTCGCCTGCTGGCCTGCCTCGCGCTCGATATAGGCCGCGGGAACCTCCGCGAGACGCTCGTCGGGTAGGCCGATCACCTGCGCCAGGCGGACCGCCGGATGCCGCGCGAGCACCGCCTCGACCTCGGCTGCCGCGACATTCTCGCCGCCGACCTTCAGCATGTCCTTGAACCGGCCGTGGAACATGATGTGGCCCTGCTCGTCGAGCGAGCCGATGTCGCCCGAATGGTACCAGCCTTGCGCGTCCAGCGCCTCGGCGGTCTTCTCGGCATCCTTGTAATAGCCATCGAACAGGTTGTAACCCCGGATCAGCACCTCGCCGCGCTCATCGACACCCAGATCGCGTCCGCTCTCATGGTCGACGATGCGCACCTCGATCCCCGCCAGCGGGAAGCCGAGCTTGGTGAAGCCAAGCTCCGGATCCATCTCGTAGCCACCGGTTGCCACGATCCCGCTCGCCTCGGTCATCCCGAACGTGCCGCACTGAAGCGTGTGCGGCACCTTCTCGCGATAGGTCTGGCCGACGCTGTCGGGCATAAACGCGAAACAGCTGTTCATCAGCTTGACCGAACGCATGTCGGTCTTCGCGAAATCGGGATGCGCGATCATTGCCTGGTGGAAGGTGACGAACGGCAGGAACAGCATCGTCGCTCCCACCTCCTCGATCTGGTGCAGCGACACGCCCGGATCGAAATGCGGCTGGCCGTAGAAGGTCGCCCCGACATCGACCGCCGACAGCATCGCCAGCAGCGCCGCGACGTGGAACAGCGGCATCGGCGACCAGATCCGATCGTCGGCATTGAAGCGCCAGCGGTTGCGGCCGAGGTTCGCCGCCTCGCGGACGATCGCCTCGTGGCTCAGCAGGCAGCCCTTCGGGTTGGACGAGGTGCCCGAGGTATAGAGTATCATGCAGGTGTCGCGCAGGCGGACGCCGACGCGCGCACGATGGATGGTATCCTCGCTCACCTGCGTCGCCGCGGCGTCGAACGCCTCCTGGTCGACGAAGCCCGGCGCCGAGCCGCCGCCGAACAGGATGATCCGGCGCAGCTTCGGCGCGCGTTCCAGCGCGATCTGCCCGCCGGTGCCCGCCTCGGCCAGCCCCGGCAGCGCCTCGCTGAGCCGACCGACGAAGTCGACATGATCGATCGATTCACGGTTGGTCAGGATCGTCGTCAGATCGGCGTTCGCGGTGACGTATCCCAGTTCCTCGGCCTTGTAGCGCGCGTTCATCAGCACGCTCGTTCCGCCGCACATCGCAACTGCGAAGAAGCTCGTGATGAAGTCGATTCCGGAGGGCATGAGGATGCCGACATGGTCGCGCGGCCTTACCCCCTGCGCCCACAATCCGGCGGCGCGCGCCATCACCCGATCGACCAGCTCGGCATAGCTCACCTGCCCGTCGGGGAAGACCACCGCGGTCTTGGCGGGGTCCCGGTCCCATGCGTTCAGCAGCATGTCGCCCAGCGTGGTCGCGGAAATCCGCATGCCCGCCAAGTTCTCCCCGCTCGTCCCGCGCATCATCCGCCCCAACCCATTCAGCTTCGGGCTTGATCCCGATGCAGCCCAGCAAGCCGGTCGGACAGCTCTCCGCGCCTTCCACAGGATAGGTGTGAGCAATTCCGCTAGAGGGTGAACGGAGGACCATCCACGCAAAGGCATTCTCATGGCTGACGCATATATCTACGATCATGTCCGCACGCCGCGCGGCCGCGGCCGCCCCGATGGTGCGCTGCATGAAGTCACCTCGGTCGAACTCATCACGCAGGTGCTGCGCAGCCTGCGCGACCGTAACGGGCTCGATACGGCGCTGCTCGACGACGTCGTGGTCGGCTGCGCGCAGCCGGTGGGCGAACAGGGCGGCGTGATCGCCCGCGGCGCGATCCTCAACGCGGGCTATGCACAGAGCGTCGCCGGCCAGCAGATCCACCGCTTCTGCGCTTCGGGTCTTGAGGCGGTGAACAATGTCGCCGCGCAGGTCATGTCGGGGATGAGCTCGGCCGGCATCGGCGGTGGCGTCGAATCGATGAGCCGCACTTTCATGGGCGCCGACAGCGGCGCCTGGGCCGCGGATCCGCGCGTCGCCTTCCATAACTACTACACGCCGCAGGGCATCGGGGCGGACCTGATCGCCACCCTCGACGGCTTCACCCGCGAAGATGTCGACAGCTATGCTGCCGAGAGCCAGCGTCGCGCGGCAAAGAGCTGGGACGAGGGCAACTTCGCGAAGTCGATCGTTCCCGTCACCGATGTGCTGGGCGACGTGCTGCTCGACCATGACGAGCATCGCCGTCCCGAGACGACGGTCGAGAGCCTCGGCAAGCTCAAGGCGGCCTTTCCGGGCATGGCGGCGATGGGCTTCGATACGGTCGTGCAGCAGAAATATCCGCAGATCGAGACGATCGATCACGTCCACACCGGCGGCAATTCGTCGGGCATCGTCGACGGATCGGGCGCGGTGCTGGTGGGGTCGAAGGAGTTCGGCGAGGCGGCCGGCCTCAAGCCGCGCGCGAAGATCCGCGGCTTCGCCTCGATCGGCTCCGAACCCACGATCATGCTCACCGCACCTGCCGCGGTGAGCGAGAAGGCGCTCAAGAATGTCGGCATGAGCAAGGACGACATCGATCTGTGGGAGCTGAACGAAGCCTTCGCCAGCGTCGTGCTGCGCTTCATGCGCAAGATGGACGTCGATCATGAGACGGTGAACGTCGCCGGCGGCGCGATCGCGCTCGGCCATCCGCTGGGCGCGACCGGCGCGATGATCCTGGGCACGGTCCTCGACGAGCTCGAGCGCCGCGACCTCTCGACCGCGCTCGTCACCTTGTGCGCGGGCAACGGCCTTGGCACCGCGACGGTCATCGAACGCGTCTGATTTCTCGAAGGACTGACCCGAACATGCGCCACATCACGATCGACGTCGGCCAGGATGGCATCGCGACGCTGACCCTCGACAATAGTGACGAATCGCAGAACCTCGTCTCGGAAAGCTGGCTGGCCGAGATGAACGACGCGATCGCCCAGCTCGCCGCCGATGCGGCGGTGACGGGCGTGATCCTGACTTCGGGCAAGAAGGCCTTCATGGCCGGCGCCGACCTCAAGCTGCTGGTCGAGGGCTATGCCACGCTCACCAAGCCGCAGGCGTTCGACTTCAGCCAGCGGGCCACCAAGATGCACCGCGCCATCGAGCTTTCGGGCAAGCCGTGGGTCGCGGCGATCAACGGCCTCGCCCTTGGCGGCGGCTTCGAACTCGCGCTCGCCTGCCATGGCCGTATCCTGGTCGACGATCCGAAGGCGGTGGTCGGCCTGCCCGAAGTCAATGTCGGCCTCCTGCCCGGATCGGGCGGGACGCAGCGTCTGCCGCGCATCGCCGGCGTGAAGAACGCGATCGAACTGCTTCTTTCCGGACGCACGGTGTCGCCCGCCGATGCGCTCAAGCTCAAGCTCGTCGATGCGCTCGCTCCCGCCGCCGGGCTGATCGACGCGGCCAAGGCGTGGCTCGCCACCGGCCCCGATCCGGTCAAACCTTGGGACAAGAAGGGATATGCGATCCCAGAGACGCGCGGCCTGCTCAATCCGGAAGCGGCAGCGATGTATTCGTTCGCCACCGCGACGGTCGCGGGCAAGGCGGGCTACAACATGCCCGCCGCAGCGGCGATCCTGTCGTGCGTGTTCGAGGGCGTCCAGCTTCCCTTCGATCGGGCGCTGGTGATCGAGAGCAAATATTTCGCGAAGCTGCTGACCGATCCGGTCGCGCGCAACATCATCCGCACCACCTTCATCTCGAAGGCGGCTGCGGAGAAGGGCGCGCGCCGCCCCGCCGACGTGCCGAAGGCGACCGTGAAGAAGCTTGGCGTGCTCGGCGCGGGGATGATGGGCGCAGGCATCGCGCTCGTCTCGGCGCTCGCCGGGATCGAGGTCGTGCTGATCGACCGCGACGTGCCGACGGCCGAGAAGGGCAAGGCCTATTCGCTGAAGGTTCTGGGCAAGCAGGTCGAGAAGGGCGCGCGCACCCAGGCTTCCGCCGACGAAGTGCTCGCGCGCATCTCGCCCACCGACGACTTCGCCAAGCTCGACGGCTGCGACCTGATCGTCGAGGCCGTGTTCGAGGACACCGCGATCAAGGCGGAGACCACGAAGAAAGCGGAAGCCGTAATCCCCGCCACCACCGTCTTCGCCACCAACACCTCGACGCTGCCGATCACCCAGCTCGCCGAGGCATCCGCGCGGCCGGATCAGTATATCGGCCTGCATTTCTTCTCGCCGGTCGATCGCATGGGTCTGGTCGAGATCATCATGGGCAAGAAGACCTCGCCCGAGACGCTGGCGAAGGGGATCGATTTCATCGCCCAGATCCGCAAGACGCCGATCGTCGTCAACGACAGCCGCGGCTTCTATACCAGCCGCGTGTTCCAGACGCTGATCCACGAGGGCGGTTCGATGCTCGGCGAGGGCGTGCCGGCGGCGGTGATCGAGAACGCGGCGAAGCAGGCGGGCTTCCCCGTCGGCCCGCTCGCCTTGCTCGACGAACTCTCGTTCGATCTGCCGCTCAAGATCGTCGACCAGGCGATCGCCGAGGAGGGCGATCGCTACACGCCTCCCGCCGGCGTCCCTACACT
>CAXTTP010000146.1:4763-7260 GCA_964247195.1 uncultured Sphingomonadaceae bacterium | reverse complement strand
CGTGAAGGGCGTCTGCACGTTGACCGCCATCACGCCGGGCCACGCCTTGTCGGGGAAGCTGTCGATCGGCCCGCCCCACGTCTTGCCCGCATTGTTGACGAGGATGTCGAGGCCGTCCTCGGTTGCGCGGTATCGTTCGACCAGATCGACCGCCGCCTCCGGCGTCGAAAGATCGGCAGGCAGCGGGGTGCACTTGCCCAGCGCCGCCATCTCTTCGGCCGCCGCCGCGCAGATGTCCGCCCGCCGCGACGTGATCGCGACGCTCGCGCCGGCGCGAAGCAGCCCTTCGACGATCATTCGACCCAGCCCCTGCGCGCCGCCTGTCACCAGCGCGCGCTTGCCTGCGAGGCTGAACAGGTCTCCGCTCATGTCCGGACCACCACCTTGCCGAACTGGTGCTGGTCGCGCAGGTGGAGCAGCGCCTCCTTGGCCTCGGCCAGCGGGAAGACCCGCTCGATCACCGGCTTGATCTTATGCTCGCCGGCGAACGCCAGCATCTCGCGGAAATCCTGCGGATCGCCGACCTGGCTGCCGACGATGCTGGCGCTTTTGAGGAAGATGTCGGTCGCGTTGAACTTCACCTCGTTGCCCGCGGTCGATCCGTAGATCACGATCCGCGCGCCCGGATTGATCGCGCGCACATAATTGGCCAAGCTCGGCGATGGCGCGCCGTCGAGCACCACGTCGATACCACCGGTCAGCTTGCCGACCTGCCGGCGCCATTCGGGATCGGTGAAGAGCAATCCGCCCTTCGCGCCGATCTCTTTCGCGCGCGCCAGCACATCCTCATTCTCGCCGGTGACATAGACGTTGCACCCCAGCGCCACCGCGAAGGCGAGCCCGAAGGTCGCGACGCCGCCGCCGACGCCGCTGATCAGCACGGTCTCGCCCGGCTGCAGCCGTCCCTTGAACATCAGGGCGCGCCACGATGTCAGCGCGGTCAGCGGCATCGCGCCCGCTTCCTCGAAGCTCATGAAGTCGGGCTTGGGCGCCAGGTTGTCGGCGGGCACGCAGATGTACTCGGCGATGGTCCCGGCGAATGGCATGCCGAGCAGCCCGAAATCCGCTGCGGGCGCGTGGCGATTGGCACCCCAGTTGCGAGCCGGGTAGAGGATCACCTCGTCACCCACCGCCGCCCCGGTAACGCCGGCGCCGATCATGTCGACCACGCCGGCGCCGTCGCAGCCGAGCGTCGCCGGCAGGCTCATCCCCGGATATTGGCCGTGGGTGATGAACAGCTCGCGATGGTTTATCGAGGCCGCCCGGATCGCAACGCGTACCTCGCCGGGGCCCGGCTCGGGCGTGGGCACCTCGCGCACCGCCGCGCTGTCGGGGCCATCGGCGGTTTCGAGATGGAGTGCCTTCATCGCTCGGCCTTTCGTAATCGGTTTCAATAGGAGCGCGGCAGGCCGAGGCTCTCGGCGATGCCGTTGCGCACCATCTCGTTGGTGATCGGGCCGATCCGCCACAGCCGGCTGTCGCGCCAGTAACGCTGCATGTCGGTCTCCGCCGAATAGCCCATCCCGCCGAGGATCTGGATCCCCAGGTCGGCGGCCTGGTTGGCGTTTTCCGAAGCCATCAACTTCAGCATGTTCGCCTGCACGCCGACATTCTCGCCCCGGCTCTGCGCATCGGCGCAGAAATGGAGCATCAGCTCGGTGGTCGTGCGCATCGTCGCGATGTCAGCGATATAATGCTGGATCGCCTGGAACTGGCCGATCGGCTTGCCGAACGCCTTGCGCTGGAGCGCGTAGGCGACCGCGTCCTCCAGCACCCCGTCGATCACGCCGAGGCAGAACGCGCCCACCATGATCCGTTCGTTGTTGAGCGTGGGGAGCAGCATGTACCAGGCGCGGTCAGGCTCGCCCAGGACGTCTTCATCGGCGACGAACGCCTCGTCGAAGGACACGGTGCACGATCCCATCGATCGCATGCCGAGCTTGGGCAGCGGCGTGATCTTAACCCCCGCCTGCTTGGCATCGACCCAGAATAGCGTCAGTCCCTGATGCTTCTTCGCGACTTCCTTGGTCGTCCGCGCGATGCACAGCAGCCGGTCGGCGACATGCGCCGACGAACTCCAGATCTTCTCGCCGCTGATTGTCCAGCCGCCGTCGACGCGCGTTGCGGTCGTCCGCATCGCGCCGAGCAGGTCGGTCCCGCCGTCGGGTTCGGTGAAGGCGATCGCCGCCTTCAGCTGCCCGGTCGCGATCAGCGGCAGATATTTCGTCTTCTGGGCGTCGGTGCCGTACAGGCCGATCGACTTCGATCCGGCGAATGAGGTGATCCCCCAGATCCACGCGAGGCCGCCGAGCGATCGCGCCAGCTCGCGGGCGAGCAGCATCTGCATGACGACGTCGCCGCCTTGCCCGTCATACTCTTCCGGAATGCCGATGCCGTGGAAGCCGGCTTCGGTGAACTTGTCCCACAAGGCGAAGGGATAATTATGTTCGTCGCGCTCCAGCTCGCGCGCCCAGTCTTTTGGCGCCTCGGCATCGAC
>CAXTTP010000146.1:0-4753 GCA_964247195.1 uncultured Sphingomonadaceae bacterium | reverse complement strand
GTACCATGTCGCGGAAGGCGCGATATTCCTCCGGCAACTCGAAATCCACGAACGCCTCTCCCGGCTTGTGGCCTGGCGGTGCAAGCGAGGGTGTCGATCGTCCCCTATCGTCGGGCAGGAATGGGGACTTGCCAAAGATCGCCGGTCATGCGCAGATTATGCACGAGGGCGCGCACGACTCACGATGCCGCACGCAAGAGGATAGCCCATGGGCGTGGTACCTACCGCGATAGTGCAGCCGCGCGAGCTCACCAACGAAGTCGAACGCGAGCGGGTGGCCGTGCTCCTCGACGCCGTCGATGCCTCGCGCGTCACCACGGTCTATGCCCCGGCCGGGTTTGGGAAGACGACCGCGGCGCTCAAATGGACGCAGCTGCTGCGCCGACGCGGCCGCCCGGTTCTTTGGCTCGCCGCCCGTGCGGGGATCCGCACGCTCGACGACTTCGTTGCCGCGTTGCGCGCGGCCACGGTCGCTGCCGGGCTCGATGCGCCCGTTCCGGCCGCGACCGATCCGGTCGACGCGTTGCTCATCCTCCTGGCGAGCGGCGGCGGGCCGCGCCCGGTGGTGGTGATCGACGATGCCCAGCGTCTTCCCGCCGACGTCCTCGACCTGATCGCCCAGATCGTCGCCAGCGCGCGCGATGCGATCACGTTGATCCTGATCTCGCGCAGCCTCGCGCGCATTCCGATCGCGCGGCTGCGGTCGCTCGGCTATCTGGTCGAGGTCGGGCCGGCCGATCTACGCTTCACGCTGGCCGAAACCGCCCAGTTCATGGCGCGCAAGCAGGGTGGCCCGGTCGACGCGCGCCTGCTCCAGCGGCTGCACGAAGATACGCTCGGCTGGCCTGCCGGCATCGTCATGGCGAGCGGCATCTGCCGCAGCCAGTGGCAGGGCGATGCGACCGCCCTGCGCCCGAGCGGGCTGCGGCGCGAGTTCGAAAGCTATTTCGAGGAAGAGGTGATGGCGCTGGAATCGCGCCCGATCCGCGACTTCCTCGTCGACATCTCGGTCCTCGACACGCTCGATCCCGCCGCCTGCGTCGCCGTCACTGCGTCCGATGACAGCCGCTGGATGCTCGAGCAAATCGAGGAGATGGGCCTCTTCATCGAGGCGATCGACGCCGAGCGCAGCAGCTATCGCTTCCATCCGCTGTTCCGCGATATGATCGTGCGCCGGTTGAACGATCGCGATCCGGCGCGCGCGGCGGAGCTTCACCGCCGCGCCAGCCGCCACTTCGCCGCGATCAAGGATGCGCCGAAGGCGATCGAGCATGCCCGGCTCAGCCGCGACGAGCCCTTCCTCGCCGATCAGCTCGATGCGCTTGCCGAAACGCTGATCTATCGCGGCTTCCTGTTCCGGATCGACAATCTTGCCGCGACGCTTCCGCGCGAGATCGTTGCCGAGCGGCCCAATCTGCTCCTCGCACTCGCCTGGCGGCGATTGCGAAGCCTTGCCTTCCGCTCGGCGGGCGACCTGATCGATCAGGCCGAAACCGTCGTCGACCGCGTCGATGCCGCGGGCGATCAGAGTGCGGCGTCGATGAAGCATTTCCGCCGCGTGATCGAACATCGCCGGATCATGCTGAGCGCGGCCCGCGACGAGATGGCCGATGTCGAGCGTCGCTCGGAAGCGCTGCTCAACGAGCTGGGCGACGACGAACCCTATCTGAGCTGCACGCTGCTCGGCCAGCTGATGTCGGCGCGGCGGGAACTCTATCACTTCCACGACATGCTGAAGCTCGAGGCCGAGACGCGCCGCGCGCTCGAACGGCCCGGCTCGCACTTCGCCTCGATCGCGCTCAAGTCGTCGGTGGCGCCGACGCTCAACGCGCAGGGCAAGACCGATGCGGCGCAGGAGATGCTCGAAGGCGCGCTTGCGCTCGCCAAGTCGATCCCCGGTCGTGGCGCCGGGCTTGCGGCGCTGCCGGCGCTGCCGCTGGCGGAGATTCTCTACGATCGCGGCGATCTGGCGACGGCGCGGCTGCTGATCGATCAGCATCTTCCCTCGGCACGGCAATGGGGCTTTGTCGATCAGCTCGCCGCCGGTCACATCGTCCGCGCCCGCCTGCTCGATGCCGATGGCGATCTCGACGGGGCGCTCAAGGCGCTCGACGAAACCCATCTGGTCGCGATCGAATGCGGCCTGGCGCGGCTGCGCGCCTATGTCGTCGGCGAACAGGTGCGCATGCTGATCCGCGCCGGACAGCCCGAGCGCGCGCGCGCCGCGTTCCGGGCGGGCGGCTTCGATCCGGAGGGCGAGCCCGTCCCGACGATGAGCCCGAGCCGCCAGCATGAGAGCGTCGCCATCTCGTGGCTTCGCCTTGAGATGCACGACCACCGCCTCGTCCGTGCGCGCAAGGTCGCCAAGCGCTGGAGCGAGTTCGTCCGCCGCAACGGCGCGATCCGGTCGGCCACCATGTTCGAGTTGCTTCTGGCCGAGATCGCGGTGCTCGCCGGCGACCGCTCGGAGGCGCGCCGCGCGGTGCGCGAGGCGGTCACGCTCGCCGCCCAAGGTGGCTGGCAGCGCATCTTCGTCGACGAGGGCGAGGCGATCGGATCTCTGCTGGTCGAGGCCTATGGCGACGGCCCCAAGCTCGATGCCGCGCCCGATCAGCTCGCGCTGCGCCTTGTCGCCGCCTTTACCGGCGCGCCCACGTTCGAACCGGAGGAGGATTATGGCCTCGGCAGCCGGCTGGTGAACCGCGAGCTCGACATATTGCGCATGGTCGGCGGCGGCCTGCGCAACCGCGAGATCGGCAACCGCCTCGGTCTGACCGAGGGCACGGTCAAATGGTATATGCAGCAGATCTACGACAAGCTCGGCGTCCGCCGCCGTCCCCAGGCGGTGATGCGCGCGCGGCAACTGGGCATTCTCGCCTGACCTGACACCCTACCGGAAGGAAGATGCCTGGCCTGCGCCGCCGCGCGAGCCGGCGTGGGCCGGAACGAAAGGGCGAGGTGCGTCATGGCTAAGGGCAAGGTCATTATCAGCTGTGCGGTCACGGGGGCGATCCACACGCCCTCGATGTCGCCCTACCTCCCGGTCAGCGCCGAGGAGATCGCCGAATCCGCGATCGGCGCTGCGGAAGCGGGTGCCGCGATCATCCATCTCCACGCGCGCAACCCGGTCGACGGCCGGCCGGATCAGAACCCGGATCTGTTCGAGCCGTTCCTCAAGGTGATCCGGCAGCGTTCGGACGCGGTGCTGAACCTCACCACCGGCGGCCACCCCTCGATGACCGTCGACGAGCGCATGCGCCCGGCGGTCCGCTTCGCCCCCGAGGTCGCCTCGCTCAACATGGGCACGATGGGCTTCGGCCTGTTCCCGATGCTCGACCGCTACAGCGAGTTCAAGCACGACTGGGAGCGTTCCGCGCTCGAGGCATCGCGCGATCTGGTGTTCAAGAACACCTATGCCGATATCGAACGGCTGCTCGGCATCCTCTCGCCGCTCGGCACGCGCTTCGAGTTCGAGTGCTACGACACCAGTCACCTCTATAATCTCAAATATTTCCTCGATCGCGGCCTCGTTAAGGCGCCGCTGTTCATCCAGACCTGCTTCGGCATCCTCGGCGGCATCGGCAGCCACCCCGACGACATCATGCACATGAAGCGCACCGCCGACCGGCTGTTCGGCGACCAGTATGAGTGGTCGGTGCTGGGGGCGGGTGCGCGGCAGATGGCGATCGTCGCGATGGCCGCGTCGATGGGCGGCAACGTCCGCGTCGGGCTCGAGGACTCACTGTGGGCGGGCAAGGGCCGGCTGGCGCAGACCAACGCCGAACAGGTGACCACCGCGCGCCGCATCGTCGAGAGCCTCGGCCTCGAGGTCGCGACGCCTGAGGAAGCGCGGGCGATCCTCGCCCTGAAGGGCGCGGACAGGACCGCGATCTGATGGCCGGACCGCTTGCCGGCGTTCGGCTCGTGGAGATCGATGCGATCGGCCCGGTCCCGCTTGCCGCAACCTTGCTGGCGGACATGGGTGCCGAGATCGTCCGCGTCGCCCGGCCGCCGCATCCGGCGGCGGCCTGGGACGATGTCGGCGGCTCGGTGGTCCACCGCAGCCGCGACGTCGTCCATGCCGATCTCAAGAATCCGGCCGACCGCGACCGCGTCCTCGCCCTGATCGCCCGCGCCGACGGCCTGATCGAGGGCTATCGTCCCGGCGTGATGGAGCGGCTCGGCCTCGGCCCGGACGAGTGCCTTGCCGTCAATCCGCGGCTGGTCTTCGTCCGCATGACCGGCTGGGGCCAGACCGGGCCGATGGCGCCGCGCGCGGGCCACGACATCAACTACATCTCGATTACCGGCGCGCTCGGCGCGATGGGCACGCCCGATGCGCCGCCGCCCGTGCCGCTCAACCTCGTTGGCGATTACGGCGGCGGCACGATGTTCGCCGTCGCGGGGCTGCTCGCGGCGCTGCTCTCGGCTCGCACGACGGGGCAGGGGCAGGTCGTCGATGTCGCGATGACCGAGGGAGTGGGCATGCTGATGAGCCTGTTCCATGCCTTCCTGGCGAACGGCCTGTGGTCCGATCAGCGGCATGCCAACCTCCTCGACGGCGCCGCACCTTATTATCGCTGCTATCGCTGCGCGGACGGGTGCGACATCGCGGTCGGCGCGCTGGAGCCGCAATTTTTCGCGCAACTGCTCGCCGGGCTCGGCATCCCCGCTGATCGCTATGTCCAGAGCGATCCGACCGGCTGGCATGCGATGGAGCGGGACTTTGCGGCGACCTTCGCCACGCGCCCGC
>CAXTTP010000145.1:0-7288 GCA_964247195.1 uncultured Sphingomonadaceae bacterium | reverse complement strand
GCCGGCCTCCTTGATCGCGACGATGCCGGCAGTGCCATCGCTGCCGAAACCCGAAAGGATGACGCCGACCGCATTCTCGGCCTGATCCTCGGCCAGGGACAACAGGAAGGTATCTATCGACGATCGCCGCGCCGCTGGCGATTCCGCCTTAGCGACCCGAAGAATGCCTGCTTCGATCTTGATGATGGCGTTCGGCGGAATGACCGACACCGTGTTCGGTGCTGCGACGGTGCCGTCGACCGCCTTGCAGACCGGCATGGCGGTACACTCGCCGAGGATCTCGGCAAGCGCGCTGTCATACTCAGGGTCGAGATGCTGGACGAGAACGAACGCCATGCCGGTGTTTGCTGGCATGGCGGAAAAGAATGCCCGATAAGCAGCCAGCCCGCCCGCAGACGCACCGATACCGACGATCAAACGCGAACCGCCATGCTCGGCGTCAGCCCGATCGCGATCATCAGAGTCGCTCGGATCGAAGCCGTTTGCGCCAATCGAAGCCATATTCGGCGGGGCACCCTGCTCGCTCATCGCTGTGCAGCGGCCCCGCCGAGTCGTGGACGATGCAAAGGGTTCAACGCTCCGTCGACTATCACGGGCTGGACGCCTCGACGACACCTGCGCTCGCCGGATGGACCCACTCCCGCGTCAGGAGGTCGCGAAGCGGCGCGGTCTGGTCGAGCGCCTCCCGCTTGGCGGATCCCCACAAGTGTCGCTCTCGGTCGTGCGATGCATCGCCCGGCAGCTTCTCCGCCATTATGCGGCAGAGCTCCGCCCGCTCGCTGAGCGACCGCATCGCCTGCTCCAGGAAGCGCTCGACCGCGAGGAATTGAGCCGCCAGCATGACCTCGACGGTATAGACGTGACCGATGTGGCAGCTGAACTGCGTCAGCTTTCCACGCTCGCTTTGCCTGAGCGCGCCGCCGCAATCCGGACAGGTGACGGCTACCGGCGGATTGAGCGTGAACTGCGCCTCCATGTCGTTCTCCCGGGGCGTTGCCGGTGCGCCGGCTTGGTCAACCTGTGCTGCGACCGGGTGTCTGGCGGCGACGAGCGCGGTTAGGCATGGGCCGATGTCCGCGACGGCGAGCACATGATCGACATCGACATTCTCTATCGCGCTCTGTGGCATGTTCGCGCTGTTCGCGTCGGACGGGTCCTGCACGACCGCAGTGCCACCACTCGCCTTGACCTCGAACAGCCCGGCGGTGCCATCGTTGAGCCCGCCGGTGAGTATGACGCCGATGACGCCCACGCCGTAGGCTTCGGCGGCGCTGCGGAACAGCGGGTCGATCGCCGGCCGCGCCCAGTTCTCGCGGGGTCCCTTGGTGAGCCTGACGTGACCTGCTTCGACGATCATGTGATGGTCGGGTGGAGCGACGTAGATGTGCCCGCTTACGATCGGGTCTCCATCGCGAGGGTGCGTCGCCGGCAGGCTACCGGCACGGGCGAGCAACCAGGGTAGATCGCTGCGATGTGCCCCGATGTGCAGCGTTACGAAGACGGCGGCGGCAAGGTCCGCCGGTAGCGCGGAGACGACGGTCCGGATCGCCTCGACGCCCCCGGCCGAGGCACCGATGACGATGATAGTGCTCGGATCATCCATAGGCGTTCAATGCCTCGGAGGAACCTCCGTTCCGGCTGACGCAGTTTGAAGGCGGGAAACGTCCGGGCGCGTTATCCAACGTTCAGATGAAAAAAGCTCGCCAACCTTCTGGGATGACGAGCTTTTAGCTGGTGGGCGCGGCAAGGATTGAACTTGCGACCCCTGCGATGTCAACACAGTGCTCTACCACTGAGCTACGCGCCCACGGCGAACGCCCCTAATCGAGCCGACTGCCGAGCGCAAGACGCGTCACGCACCCGTCGCGCTGCCGAGCTCGAACATGCGGTCGACCTCGGCGACGAGGTCGCGCAGGTGGAACGGCTTGGAAAGCACCCGCGCCGGCGGCTGGGCCGCACCGGTGCGCAGCGCCACCGCGGCAAAGCCGGTAATGAACATCACCCGCATTCCGGGTGCGATCGTGGCGGCGCGCTGGGCAAGCTCGATCCCGTCCATCTCGGGCATGACGATGTCGGTGAGCAGCAGGTCGAAGCGCTCGCTCTCGAGGAATGGCATCGCCGCCGTTCCTCGATCGACCGCGGTCACCGAATAGCCGACGCGCTCCAGCGCGCGGGCCAGGTAGACGCGCATCGAATCGTCGTCCTCCGCCAGAAGAATTCGGATCATCAACCCCCTCGGGACACGCGCGCCCTGCCGTGGCGGCCGCCGCCTTCTATGCTGCAAGCACTTAATATTTTCCAGCCCGCGCAACATGCCGGGCGCGCGCACCGCCATTGCGCAACGGGGCGCGTCTGCCTAGCCTGTCCTGTGCCTCCCCCGACATCTTCTGCCAGCTTCGTTCGCCTCGGCCCGGCGACGCCGCAGTCGCCAGTGCTCCTCGCAGTGCCGCATGCCGGGCGCGACTATCCGGATGCTATGCTCGCCAACGCCGCGGTACCGCGCGAGCGGCTCGAATCGCTCGAGGATCGCCACGTCGACGCGCTGATCGGCGAAGCGGTCGCGGCGGGCTGCATCGCCTTCGTCGCCCGCACTGCACGGTCCTGGCTCGATCTCAACCGCGACGAGCGCGAGATCGATCCGGCGATGCTGACCCCGCCCCCGCCCGCGCAACGGCTGATCCAATCCGCCAAGCTGCGCGGCGGCCTCGGCCTGATCCCGCGCCGGATCGCGGGCGCCGGCGAACTGTGGCGCGGCCCGGTCGCCGCGTCCGATGTCGAGGCCCGCATCGCCAGCCACCACCGGCCCTACCACGCTGCGATAGCTGATGCGCTCGCCGTCACGCGCGCCCGGTTCGGCGCCGCACTGCTGCTCGACTGCCACTCGATGCCGCCGGTCGGCCACGAGCCGTTCAAACCGTCGCCTCGCATTGTGGTCGGCGACCGCTACGGCCACAGCGCGTCGGCACGGCTGGTCGAGCGGCTGGTCGCGGTGATCGAAGGCGTCGGACTGTGCGTCGCTCGCAACGCGCCTTATGCCGGCGGCTATACGCTCGATCGGCACGGCCGGCCGCAACGGGGCCTGCACGCGGTGCAGATCGAGATCGACCGCGATCTCTATCTCGAGCGCGATCGGCGCACGCTCGCGTCGGGCGCCGGGAAGGTGGCGATGCTTCTCGCGCAGATCGCTGCGGCGGCAGAAGACGAACTCGCCGGCGACGCGGCCGCAATAGCGGCTGAATGAACCTGTAAAAATGCCACCTCGTGCAATGCACGAGGTGGCCAAGGTTCAGGGAGGAAACGCACCCGAAGGTGCGCTAATGCGAGATCGCGAAAGGGGAACACGATCCGCGCATTGACAACAACCTAATCCTCGACCGGTTCCGATTCAAGCGCTGCGTCGCGCAAATTGGTGCAGATGCGGCAGTATCTCTCCCGAGACGACCAAGGACATTCCGGACCGCGCCGCACTTCTCGCCTCGGGAAAAACAACTTATCCAACCCACTGAAAGATTACGTAACTCGACCCCTATCTGCGCGCCGCCGTGCCGCCCGTTGATGAGACAGGCTCGCTGCGGCGCGGCAGCGATCAGGCCGGAAGCATCTGCCCGGCCGGCATCTTGCCCTGGCTTACCTGCCGCGCGAAGATGTCGCGGACAATGTTCATCGACAGCAGGTGGGCGTAGATCAGGGCGAGCAGGCCCGACTGGATCATCTTGCGGGCGACATCGCCGCGCAGCTCGCGCAGCCGGTCCTCGGAAACCATCTGGAAGCCGCGGTAGATGAACGGCTGCGGTGCCCCCTCCGGCTGGATCGTCACCTCCCCGTCGATCAGCAGCTTGTGCTCGACTAGATCGTTCATGAAGGCGCCAGTCCGCTGGCCGGCCTGTTCGAACTGCTCGCAAAAATCGAGCACGGCCTGCGTCGCGGGCGAGATCCGGCCGTCGATGAACAGCGGATCGCCCTCCTCGAAGTTGCCGATCGCGTCCGCAGTCGGATCGAAGCAGAGCGACTGCTCGTCGGTGTCCGGCCGCAGCCGCGCGAGCATGAACGGATAGCGGCGGACATAAGCAGGCACATAGACCTCGTTGATGAGCGCGCCATCGCCATCGACGAACGTGTTGACGCCCTCGTTGAGGCCCATCAGCGCTAGAGGCACGGGACCGTCACCCACCGAGAAGACGATCGGGTAATGGCGCTGAACCAGCGGGAATTCGTCCACCGTCACCGGCACCGCATGGGCGTTGACGAGGAACGCGGCGGTCTCGATCCGCCGCGCGTGCCAGTCGCCGTGCACGCTGCTGGAGAGCGGCTGGAGCTGGTTGTAGAACAGCGGCAGGCCGGTAGGCGGGGTGCTCGCCATCGCATGATCTCCCGAAAATTCTGATCTTCGCGCCATTCGTCGGCGCCGGTCGCCAGCGCTCTATGGTGGCGAGCGGCGCGGTGCAAGACGCACGCTGCGGGTCACGGGATCAGCTTGCCTGGGTTCATGATCCCATCGGGGTCGAGCGCAGCTTTGATCGCGCGCAGCGCGGCCAGCCGGGCCGGATCGACGAGCCGCACGAACTCGGCGCGCTTGGTCTGGCCGATGCCATGTTCGGCGGAGATCGAACCGCCGGCCGCGACGGTGAGATCGTGGACCATCGCCGAGACGGCATTGCCCTGCCCTTCCAGCCAGCCCCGGCCGTCGACACCAGCGGGCGGGCGCACGTTGAAGTGGACGTTGCCGTCGCCGAGATGGCCGAAGGCGAGCACCCGGACGCCGGGAAAGGCCCGCTCGACCGTGGCACGCGCGCTGCCCATGAAGCCCGGCATACCGGAGACCGGCACCGATACGTCATGCTTGGCGGCCATGCCGTCGATCCGCTCCGCCTCCGACATCTCCTCGCGCAGCAGCCAGAGCGCGTCCGCCTGCGCCTGGCTGGCAGCAATCACCGCATCCTCGATCAGCCCCACCTCCGCCGCCGCCGCCAACGCGTCCCCCAGCGCATCGGCGGGATCGGCGGCGCCGGCCGGCGCGGTCGCCTCCACCAGCACATGCCAGGCATGGCGGCCGGCAAGCGGCGGCCGCGCTCGTTCGATGTGGCGAAGCACGAGTTCGAGCCCGTCGGCCGGCACGATCTCGAAGCTTTCGACCGCCTCGCCGGTCGCCTCCTCGAGCTGCCGCAGCAGCGCCAGCGCATCGTCGGGCGAGGCAAGGCCGACCCAGGCGACGGCGCGTTGGCCGATCGCCGGCGACAGACGCAGGCTGGCGGCGGTGACGATGCCGAGCGTGCCCTCCGCGCCGGCGAAAAGCTGCCGCAGGTCATAGCCGCGATTGTCCTTGCGCAGCGCCGACAGCCCGTCGAAGCGCGATCCGTCCGGCAGCACCGCCTCGATGCCGAGCACGAACGAGCGCATCGGCCCGAACCGGAGCACCTGCGTCCCGCCGGCATTGGTCGAGACCAGGCCGCCGACCGTCGCCGACCCCTTGGCCGCGAGCGACAGCGCAAAGCGGCGCCCGGCCGACGCAGCCGCATCGTGCAGGTCGCTCAGGATGACGCCGGCTTCGGCCACCGCGACATTGTCGAGCGCGGAGACGGAACGGATCGCCCGCATGCGCCGGAGCGAAAGGAGCAGCGCGTGGCCGTCGGCGGGCGGCGTCGCGCCCGCGACCATCGAGGTGTTGCCGCCCTGGGGCACGATCGCCACCCGCGCCGCAGCCGCAAGGCGCACGACGTCGGCGACCTCCTGCGTGCTCGCCGGCGACAGCAAGGCGGCCGCGGCGCCGGTGATCCGCCCACGCCAGTCGGTCAGCCACGGCGCCATGTCCGCGGCATCGGCGGTGAAGCCGCGCGGTCCGAGCCGGGCGGCAAGATGCCCGAGCAATTCGGCACTGGGTGCGGCGAGCGACATCGCCGCGCCTATAGACGATCCCGGCGCATCCCTGCCAATTAATCGCATGTTCAAGCGACTTGCCCGATCCGCCTTCGCTGACATGATTACCGACTCGTGATCGCCGCTGGCGCGCTGCTCCTGGTCCTGGCTTCCGGCGTCGAACACCCGGCCCGGGCGCCCGTCGACGAGCGCGTCGCCCTCGCTCGGATCATCATCCGCGAGCGTTCGATCGTGCGCGTTCCGGCGCGGGTGGCGGTTGCCCCGCCGACACTGCGCTGGACCGAGAAACGCGGCCCGCGCTGCATCGCGGCCGAAGGGCTGGCGGGCGCTGCCGTCATGACGCCAGACAGCATCGACCTGATCGCGCGTGGCGGCACGCGAACCCGCGTCGAACTCGAAAGCGAATGCCCCGCGCTCGATTTCTACACCGGCTTCTATCTCGCGCCGTCGCCAGACCGGCAGATTTGCGCAGGCCGCGACGCGATCCATGCGCGCTCGGGCGGAGAATGCCAAATCAAGCGGTTCCGCGCACTGGTGCCGGCCAAGTGAGCAAGCGCACCTAACCCTCTACATCAGCCCGGCAGACATCCACCCAGGCAGCGCCGGTCAGCGCGGCGATCCGCGCCGGCGTCATCCTGACCGCGCTCTGCAGCGATCCCGCTGCCGGCAGCACCTCCGCGAAGGCGTGGAGCGACACGTCGCAATATACCCGCAGCGGCGTCGCCAGCCCGAACGGGCAGACACCGCCGACCGGATGGCCGGTGAGCGCCAGCACCTCGTCGACGCCCAACATCCGCGCGCGGCCGCCGAACGCCGCCTTCAGCTTGGCGTTGTCGAGCCGGGCATCGCCACGCGTGACGACGAGCAGCACGGCGCCATTGATGCGCACCGCGAGCGTCTTGGCGATCTGGCCGGGTTCGACGCCGTGCGTCGCCGCCGCCAGCGCGACGGTGGCACTGCTCGCCTCGGTCTCGATCACCGCGAGGTCCGGCGCGTGCGCGGCGAAGAAGGCGCGGACGGAAGCGACACTCATGCGACGGGGCGCCTCGGACGGGCATCCGCGCCGAACGCGCCGGTTGCGATGATCTCCCAGGCTATCCGCACGCCTGCCTCTCCCTCCGGCATCGCTGCAGCGGATCGGCGGTCTGGCCTACTTCGGGCGGATCGTCGAGATCGATGAGGCCAGAAGCGCCGCGCCCTGCGCGCCTTTGCTTTCCGAACCCTCTCGCGATAGCCCGGCGGTGATGCCGCCGCCGACCAAACCTCGCACGGAAACGCTCGCTTATGGTCCCGCTGCGATCGCGCGGGCGGCCGCGCTGATCGTTGCCGGTCAGCCGGTCGCCGTGCCGACCGAGACGGTCTACGGGCTCGCCGCCGACGCAACCTCGGGCGAGGCCATCGCGAGGATCTACGC
>CAXTTP010000144.1:0-7321 GCA_964247195.1 uncultured Sphingomonadaceae bacterium | reverse complement strand
ACGAAGCCGAACTGGCGCAGCACCGGCTCGCGCTTCGGCACCAGCACGATGCCGGCGCAGGCCGACAGGCCGGACAGCGCCGCCGTCGTCGCGGCCAGCGCCTCCTCGATCGGACCGCCGCCGGACAGCCGCCCCTCGATCGCGGCACGCTCCTCGGCCGACGGCTCGGCGGCCTGCATCATGCCGTCGACGAACAGCCGCAGCCCCGATTCGGTGGGCATCCGCCCCGCCGACGTATGCGGCGCGGCGAGCAGGCCCAGCTCCTCCAGGTCCTGCATCACGTTGCGGATCGAGGCGGGAGACAGGTTGAGCCCGGCGAGCTTGGAGATCGTGCGCGATCCGATCGGCACGCCGGAGCCGAGATAGCTCTCCACGACCACCCGGAACACGTCGCGGGCGCGAGTCGAAAGCTCGGTGATCGGGGCGCCGGCCATAGCCGAATGTAGGGTGCCTCCCGGCCGCTGTCATTATGCGTGAAGGGATTTGCTGGCACCGGTGCGCCGCCCCGGCTAAACGCCGCCGCCTCACCTCGAAAGGACCACGATGCGCCCATCCGGCCGCGCCCCAGACCAGATGCGCTCGATCGCAATGGAAACCGGGTTCAGCGCCCATGCCGAGGGTTCCTGCCTCGTCTCGTTCGGCGACACCCGCGTGCTCGTGACCGCATCCGTCGAGGAGCGGCTGCCGCCGTGGCTGCGCGGCAAGGGCAAGGGCTGGCTCACCGCCGAATATGGCATGCTGCCACGCGCCACCCACACGCGCGGATCGCGCGAGGCGGCCAAGGGCAAGCAATCGGGCCGCACCCAGGAGATCCAGCGGCTGATCGGCCGCTCGCTGCGCACCGCGGTCGACCTTGCCAAGCTCGGCGAACGCCAGATCACCTTCGACTGCGACGTGCTGCAGGCGGACGGCGGCACCCGCACCGCCGCCATCTCCGGCGCATGGGTGGCGCTGCGCCTTGCCGTCGACGGGCTCATGGCCAAGTCGCTGCTCGCCGTGGACCCGATCGTCCGCCAGGTCGCCGCCGTCTCCTGCGGCATCCACGAGGGCACGCCGGTGCTCGACCTCGACTATATCGAGGACTCGGCCGCACACAGCGACGGCAATTTCGTCCTCACTGCCGACGGCCGCATCGTCGAGGTGCAGGCGACCGCCGAGGGCGCGACCTTCGACGAGGAGGAACTGCTCCGCCTGCTACGCCTCGCGCGGATCGGCTGCACCGACATCTTCGCAGCGCAGACCCGCGCTACCGGCCGGTGAGCGCAATGGAGCTGCCGCACCGCAAGCTTGCCGCCGGCAAGCTCGTGATCGCGAGCCACAATCCGGGCAAGGTGCGGGAAATCCGGGCGCTGCTCGCGCCCTACGGCATCGATCCGGTGTGCGCCGCCGCGCTCGACCTGCCGGAGCCTGAGGAGACCGGCACCACCTTCGCCGCGAATGCCGAGCTGAAGGCGCGCGCCGCGGCCGATCTCTCCGGCCTGCCGGCGCTGGCCGACGACAGCGGCCTGTACGTCGAGGCGCTCGGCGGCGATCCGGGCATCTTCTCGGCGCGCTGGGCGGGCGAGACCAAGGATTTCGGGATCGCAATGCAACGCGTCGAGGATCGCCTCGGCCGCGCCGATCCTGAGGCCGGACGCGACGCGCACTTCGTCTGCGCCTTGTCGCTCTGCTGGCCCGACGGCCATGTCGAGACGTTCGAGGGCCGGGTCGACGGAACGCTGGTGTGGCCGCCGCGTGGTGAGCGGGGCTTCGGCTACGACCCGATGTTCCTGCCCTGGGGCGGGGAGCAGACCTTCGGCGAGATGGATCCCGATGCCAAGCACGCGATCAGCCACCGCGCGGAAGCGTTTCGCAGGTTGACGGCGGCGCTGTTCTGATCGCGCTTCCCGCCCTCCGGCCCGGAGAGGACGAGCACCTCGCCCTCTACGTTCACTGGCCGTTCTGCGTCTCCAAATGCCCCTATTGCGACTTCAACAGCCATGTCCGCGCCGAGGTGGACGAGGCGGCGTGGCGCGACGCGCTGCTCGCCGACCTCGCGCACGAGGCAGCGCTCACCGGCGGCCGGCGGCTGAGCTCGATCTTCTTCGGCGGTGGCACGCCGTCGCTGATGCCGCCCGCGACGGTCGCGGCGCTGATCGAGGCGGCGACCCGTCTCTGGCGGCCGGCCGGCGACATCGAGATCACGCTGGAGGCGAACCCCTCCTCGGTCGAGGCGGCGCGCTTCGCCGGCCTTGCCGCGGCCGGCGTCAACCGGGTCTCGCTGGGCCTCCAGTCGCTCGACGATGGCGCACTGCGCTTTCTCGGCCGCGCGCACGATGCCGCCGAAGGTCTCGCCGCGCTGGACATCGCGCAAGCCGTGTTCGCGCGGGTGAGCTTCGACCTCATCTATGCTCTGCCAGGGCAGGACGACGCTGCCTGGGCGGCGGAACTGGCGCGCGCGATCGGCTTCGGCACCGGCCACCTCTCGCTCTACCAGCTCACGATCGAGCCCGGCACGCGCTTCGCGACCCGTGTCGCCAAGGGCGAGATCGCGCCGCTCGATGCCGACCGCGCCGCCGACCTGTTCGAACTGACCCGCGCCGTCACTGCCGCCGCCGGCATCCCGGCCTACGAGATCTCGAACCACGCCCGCGCCGGCGAGCAGAGCCGGCACAATCTCACCTACTGGCGGTACGGCGACTATCTCGGCGTCGGCCCGGGCGCGCACGGCCGGCGCGGTGGACGGGCGACGCTGCGCCGCAAGAAGCCGGAGAACTGGCTGGCTGCCGTGCGCGCGCGCGGCCACGGCATCGACAGCGAGGAGCCGCTGACACCGGCAACGCGTGCCGCCGAGGCGCTGCTGATGGGGCTGCGACTGGGTGAAGGCGTCGATCTCGAACGCGTCGCGGCCCGGAGCGGGGTCGCGGCGGACCGGCTGGTGGATCGGTCCGCGATCGCGCGGCTCTCCGCACTGGGGCTGGTAACCCAGACGGGTGCGCGCCTTCGGGCGCAGGCGCCGGGCATGCTGCTGCTCGACGCGATCCTGCCGGAGATCGTGGCCGTCTAGTCGCCGAACCCTCGCGGCGCCGGGGACACCACGGTGAAGCCGGTGGCGTCGATCTGGTGCACGGCGAGCGCGCGCTCGGCGATACCGTCGCTGCCGAACCGGAACGCGCCGTCGACGCCGGCAAAGCCGTCCGGCGCGGTCAGCCGCCGCACCGGAAAAGGATCGCCGACGCGCCAGTCGCCGGCGATGCGCGTCGCTAGCAGCACCGCGTCATAGCCGAGGCTCGCCAGCCGATAGGGCCCGGTGCCGAAGCGGGCACGATATTTGGTCGAGAGCTGGCGGTACATCGTGTCGGACACGCTAGCGAACCAAGCGCCGCGCATCGGCGGCAGACCGGCGAGGTTCGGCTCGGTGTTCCACAATTCGGTGCCGAGCAGGTGCGCGTTGGGCGATCCGCCGTGCTTGATGAGCGGTGCGGCCTGCGCGGCGATCCTGCCGGAATCGGCGATCAGGATCGCGTCGAAGCCCTGCTCGCGGCCCATCTTCTGCACCGCGATAGCGAGCGCCTTGGGGCTGCGATCATAGCTCTGCATCGATACGACGCTGCCGCCGGCACGTTCCGCCGCCTTGATCAGCGCGTTGGCCGCGCTGCGGCCGTAGAGTCCGGACGGCACCAGCCCGGCGAACCGGGTCGCGCCACGCGAGCGGGCGTAGCGCACCACCCGGTCGATCGACTGGGCCGGCGTGAAGCCGAGCAGGAAGGTGCCGCCGCCGGCCACGCCGGCATCGTTCGAGAAGCTGATCACCGGCACGCCGGCGGCGCGGGTCGCCGGGGTCACCGCACGCACGTCCTCCGCCAGCAGCGGGCCGAGGAACAGGCGGTTGCCGTCCGCGATCGCGCGGGCTGCCGCGTCGGCGGCGCCGGTGCCGGTGTCGTAGGTCGTGATCCGCAGCGCCTTGCCGCCGGTATCGAGCAAGGCGAGGTTGGCGGCGTTCGCGATCGACCGGCCGACCGCGGCGTTCGGGCCGGTCATCGGCACGAGCAGGGCGATGCGATGGCGGGTCTCGTCCTGCGGCAGTCCCTGCGTCGCCGGATTGACCGGACGCACCGGCGGCGGCGGCGGTATGGGCGTGTTCCCTCTCGGCACCACCGCCTGACAGCCGGCGAGGAACAGCGCCAGCGCGGCGCCGAGCCCCTTCAGGATCGAGCGCTTCGGTTGCGGGCGGCATGCCGCCTCTGCCATGGTCATGGTAATGAACGCCTCTCCGAACGCCGGGCTTGCTCCGGGCCTCTATATCGTTGCGACGCCCATCGGCAACTTGTCCGATCTCAGTCCGCGCGCCGCGGCGGTGCTCGCGAAAGCCGACCTGATCGCGGTGGAGGACAGCCGCGTCACCGCCGGGCTGCTGCGCCATATCGGTACGAAGCGGCCGATGCTGGCCTATCACGACCACAATGCCGATCGCGTCCGCCCCGGTCTCGTCGCCCGCCTCGGCGCGGAGGCGATCGCGCTGGTCTCCGATGCGGGCACGCCGTTGATCTCCGATCCCGGCTTCAAGCTGGTGCGCGACGCGCGCGCGGCCGGCCACACCGTCGTCACCATCCCCGGCCCCTGCGCGGCGATCGCGGCGCTCACGCTCGCCGGCCTGCCCACGGACCGCTTCCTGTTCATGGGCTTCCTCCCGGCGAAGGAGAAGGCGCGCGCCGACGCCATCGCCGAGGTGGCGTCGGTACGGGCGACGCTCGTGCTCTACGAATCGGGTCCACGGCTGGGCGCCACGCTCGCCGCCCTGTCGGCGGGGCTGACGAACCGCGACGCGGCGGTAGCCCGCGAGATCAGCAAGACCTTCGAGGAATGCGTGACGGCGCCGCTGTCGACGCTCGCCGCGCGCTATGCCGAGGTTCCGCCGCGCGGCGAGATCGTCATCGTCGTGGCGCCGCCTGGCGAGCCGCCCCCCCCGGCAGAGGCGGAGGTCGACGCGCTCCTTGCCGATGCGCTCGCGCGGCTTCCCGCGGCCCGGGCGGCGGGCGAGGTCGCCAAGGCGACCGGCCTTGCCAAGCGGGACCTCTATGCCCGCGCCATGGCGATGAAGGCGCCGCGGTGAGGAACCGCGCCCGCGCCGAACGGCAGGGCCGCATCGCCGAGAGCGGCGCCGCCTGGTGGCTGCGGCTGAAGGGCTGGCGAATCCTCGACCGGCGCGTCCGCACGCCGGTCGGCGAGGTCGATATCATCGCCCGCAAGGGCGCTCTGGTGGCGTTCGTCGAGGTCAAGCGCCGCGCGACGGATGGCGAGCTCGACCATGCCATCGACGCCCGCCGCCTCGCCCGCGTCGCCGCCGCCGCCGAATATCTCATGGCGCGTTATGCCGGGCCGACCGACGACATCCGCATCGACGTGATCCTGATCGCGCCCGGCCGGCGCTTGCGCCACATCCAGAATGCGTGGATCGGGTGAGCGGATCAGGACGGAGAGAATGAAGTGGCACTGAAGGTCGCGGTCCAGATGGATCCGCTCGAAACGGTCAAGATCGCTGGGGATTCGACCTTCGCGGTCATGCTGGGCGCACAGGCGCGCGGCCATGCGCTGTGGCACTATGGCGCCGGCGACCTGAGCTATCGCGACGGGCGCGTCACCGCCCCCGCCCGGCCGGTGACGGTGCAGGCGGTCGCCGGCGACCATTACCGCTTCGGCGACTGGCGGACGCTCGACCTCGCCGACGATGTCGACGTCGTGCTGATGCGGCAGGACCCGCCGTTCGACCTCGCCTACATCACCGCCACCCACCTGCTCGAGCGGATCCAGCATGCGACGCTCGTGGTCAACGATCCGGCGGCGGTGCGCAACGCGCCCGAAAAGCTGTTCGTGCTCGATTATGCCGAGTTCATGCCGCCGACGCTCATCACCCGCCGCCTGGAGGATGCCCGCGCCTTCCATGCCGAGCATGGCGAGGTGGTGGTGAAGCCGCTCTACGGCAACGCCGGCACGGCGGTGTTCCATGTCGGCCGCAACGACGCCAACCTCGCCGCGCTCACCGAATTGTTCGGCCAGGTCTGGCGCGAGCCGTTCATGGTCCAGGCGTTCCTGCCGGACGTCGCACTCGGCGACAAGCGCATCGTGCTGATCGACGGCAAGGCGGCCGGCGCGGTCAACCGCCTCCCCAAGAAAGGCGAGATCCGCTCCAACCTCGCGGTCGGCGGCTCCGGCGCAGCGGCAACGCTGACGCCGCGCGAGGAGGAGATCTGCGCGAAGCTCGGGCCGGAACTCGCCCGGCGCGGGCTCCTGTTTGTGGGCATCGACGTGATCGCCGGCCATCTGACCGAGATCAACGTGACCTCGCCCACCGGCATCGTCGCCATCGACCGCTTCAACGGCACCGACACGCCGGCGCTGATCTGGGACGCTATCGAGGCGAAGGTGTCGGCCTAGCCGCTACTCCTTGGTGAGCGCGGCCGCCTTGTGCGCGGCGGTGGTGCCCTTGTCGGTCTTGACGATAAACTCGGGGTTGTCCTTCGATGCCGCGACCTTGTGGCCCTTGATCTGGGTCGGTGTCGTCTGCTTCTTCTCGACGGTACCGTGCGCCTCGCCGCCGTGGCTCTTCCAGCTGACCTTGTCGCCCGTCTTCGGTTCGTCCTTCATCGCGCGTCTCCGGTTGTGCCGGTACAGAATGCCCGAGAACGGCGTCCGGTTTCAGGCGCGGGGATGGGCGTTGCGATAGACGTCGAGGAGGTGGGCGGCGTCGACCGCGGTATAGATCTGCGTCGACGACAGGCTGGCATGGCCGAGCAGCTCCTGCAACGAGCGCAGGTCCGCGCCGCGCCCGAGCAGGTGGGTCGCGAAGCTGTGGCGCAGGGCATGCGGCGTCGTCCGCTCCGACAGGCCGAGACGGGTGCGCGCGCCCCGCACCGCCCGCCGCACCAGATCGGCCGAGAGCGGCCCGCCCTTGGCGCCCCGAAACAACGGCGCGGCGCGGCCGGGCGGCCACGGGCAGAGCGAGAGATACCGTTCGATCGCGGCGCGCACCTTCGGGATCAGCGGCACGATCCGCGTCTTGGCGCGCTTGCCGGCGACGCTGATCGTATCGCCGAGCGGCAGCACCGCGCCGGTCAGCCCGACCGCCTCGCCGACGCGCAGCCCGGCGCCGTAGAGCAGCAGCAATACCGCCAGGTCACGAGCCGCCAGCCACGGCTCGGCGGCATCCTCGGCGACATCGTCGGCGAGTGCGATGGCGTCGGCGGGGGATATCGGCCGGGGCACGCCGCGCTTGACGCGCGGGCCGCGCAGCCGTGGCGCGGCCGCGCCGGCGAAGGCGAGGAGGCCGCGCACGGCGGATAGC
>CAXTTP010000143.1:0-7391 GCA_964247195.1 uncultured Sphingomonadaceae bacterium | reverse complement strand
GCTTGCGCAGCGAGCGCAGCCGCATGTTGAGGATCGCCTCGGCCTGGCGGTCGGTTAGGCCGAACTCGGCGATCAGCAGCGGCTTGGGCTCGTCCTCCGAGCGGATGATCTGTATGACCCGATCGAGGTTGAGATAGGCGATCAGATAGCCGTCGAGCAGCTCGATGCGGTCGTCGATCTTCGCCAGCCGATGCCGCGCGCGGCGGATCATCACCTCGAACTGATGGCTGAGCCAGGCGGCGAGCGCCTCCTTCAGGCTCATCACCCGCGGCGTGCGCTCCTTGTCGAGCACGTTGAGGTTGAGGGGGACGCGGACCTCGAGGTCGGTCAGCCGGTACAGGCTGTCCATCAGCATCTGCGGTTCGACGGTGCGGCTGCGCGGCTCCAGCACGATGCGGATCAGCGTGTCCGATTCGTCGCGCACGTCGGCGAGGATCGGCAGCTTCTTCTCGCCGATCAGCTCGGCGATCTGCTCGATCAGCTTCGACTTCGGCACCTGATAAGGGATCTCGGTGACCACGATCGACCAGCCGCCGCCCTTCTCGCGCTCCTCGCTCCAGCGTGCACGGACGCGGAACGCGCCGCGGCCGGTGGCATAGGCGTCGGCGATCGCGGCCGCGGAATCGACGATCAGTCCGCCGGTCGGCAGGTCCGGCCCGCGCACGAAGCGCATGAGGTCGCGCACCGGCGTGTCGGGCTGGTCGATCAGGTGGACGGCGGCGTCGACCAGCTCGGCGACATTGTGCGGCGGGATAGACGTTGCCATGCCGACCGCGATGCCCGACGCGCCGTTGGCGAGCAGGTTGGGGAACAGGCCGGGAAAGACCTCCGGCTCCTCCTCCTCGCCATTATAGGTCGGACGGTAGTCGACCGTGCCGTCGTCCAGCCCGGCCATGAGCTCGACCGCGGTCTGGGTGAGGCGCGCCTCGGTGTAGCGGTAGGCGGCGGCGTTATCGCCATCGACGTTGCCGAAATTGCCCTGCCCGTCGACCAGCGGATAGCGCAGCGAGAAGGTCTGCGCGAGGCGGACCATCGCGTCGTAGACCGACTGGTCCCCGTGCGGATGATATTTGCCGATCGTGTCGCCGACGACGCGCGCGCACTTCTTGTAGGCGGACGCCGGATCGAGCCGCAGCAGCCGCATCGCCCAGAGCAGCCGGCGATGGACCGGCTTCAGCCCGTCGCGCACGTCCGGCAGCGAACGCGCCGTGATCGTGGACAGCGCGTAGACGAGGTAGCGCTGGGAGAGCGCGTCGTCGAAGGAGGAGTCGAGGATCAGGTCGGGTGCGTCTGCCATGACCGGCGGATAGCAGCGACGCCGCCGCGACGCGAGCGAACGTCAGTCCAGCGGCTCGAACACCGCCGCGTCGCCCGGCGTACGCGATGCCGCCACCTCGGCGAGGATCCAGTCGCGGAACAGCCGGAGCTTGGGCAGGCGCGCCCGCATCTCGGGAATTGCCAGCCAGTAGCCGACACCGTCATAGGCGACCTGCTCGAACGGCCGCACCAACTGGCCGCTGGCGACCAGCCCGGACCACAGCATCGGGGTGAGCAGCGCCACCCCCTGCCCCGCCACCGCGGCGGCCGCCTCGATCGACTGGGTGTCCATCAGCATCCGCTGCCGCTCGGCGAGCTGGGCGGGATCGACGCCGGCGGCGGCGAACCAGATCGGCCACCAGTCGACGTCCGAGCTCAGCCGCGGCAGCGCCAGCAGGTCTTCGGGCCGGGTCAGCGGCTGGTGGCGCTCCAGGAAGGCCGGGCTGCACATCGGCGTGAAGTGGACGCGGGCAAGGAAGTCGAGCTTCAGCTCCGGCCAGTCGCCGCGCCCGGCCCGGATCGCAGCGTCATAGCCCGACGCGGCGAGGTCGAGCAGCTGGTTCGAGGCATCGAGCCGCACCGCGATCTCAGGATGCGCGATCTGGAAGCCCCCGATCCGCGGCGCCAGCCAGCCGGCCGCAAAGGACGGCATCGCGGTGATCGAGAGCACCGTGCTCGTCTCCTCGCGCACCTCGGCGAAGGCGTCGTCGAGCATGTCGAACGCTGCCGAGACGAGCGTTCCGGCGCGACGACCGGCCGGCGTCAGCGTCACGCCGCGCCGCGCACGGATGAAGAGCGCGGTGCCGAGCCGTTCCTCGATCAGGCGGATCTGGTAGCTGACCGCGGCCTGGGTCATGTTGAGCTCGGCCGCGGCGACGGTGAAGTTGAGGTGGCGCGCGGCCGCCTCGAACACACGCACGGCGGCGAGCGGGGGAATGCGGCGCATCATGGTAGGATAAGCTCCCCTTATGTCAGAGGTCCAGCCTTTCATTGGCGTCCGCAGCTGGAAAGGCCGATCCCCGGCGGCGGCGCGAACGGGTTCCGATCGCGCGACCAGAGGAGGACGACATGCAAGAGACATCAGGCCAGCCGGCTTCGGCGCTCGCCCGGGCGGATCTTGGCGGGGCGGTGCGCGATTTCGCGACGCTCACCTTTGCCGCCTTCGAGGTGCTCGCCGATCGCCAATATGCGGCGCCATGGCGGCTGCCCGCGTCCACCCGGCGCTAGACGAGGGTGCCGGGCGCGGCGGCGCTGGCCACCCGGGTGCCGATCGATTGCCCTACCCTTCGTGCTGCTATATAAGCCCATCCACCGCCTCGGCTGCGCGTCATCCATGGCGCTGCGTCCGGGGCGCGATTTCTTTTACGGGTCCGGAGCACACGAATGTCCCGCCGCCGCCAGATCTACGAGGGCAAGGCCAAGATCCTCTACGAGGGCCCGGAGCCGGGTACGCTCATCCAGTATTTCAAGGACGACGCGACCGCCTTCAACGCGCAGAAGAAGGGCACGATCAGCGGCAAGGGCGTGCTCAATAATCGCATTTCCGAGCATCTGTTCACGATGCTCGGCACGATCGGCATCCCCACCCACTTCATCCGCCGCCTCAACATGCGCGAGCAGCTGATCCGCCAGGTCGAGATCGTGCCGATCGAGGTCGTCGTGCGAAACGTCGCAGCCGGCTCGCTGACGAAGCGGCTCGGCATTGAAGAGGGCACGCAGCTCCCGCGCACGATCATCGAATATTACTACAAGGACGATGCGCTCGGCGATCCGATGGTGGCCGACGAGCATATTGCCTGCTTCGGCTGGGCGAGCCAGGAGGAGATGCACGACATCGCCGACATGGCGATCCGCGTGAACGACTTCATGTGCGGCCTGTTCGCCGGCATCGGCATACGCCTGGTCGACTTCAAGCTGGAGTTCGGGCGGATCTGGGACAATGATTTCAGCCGCATCATCCTGGCCGACGAGATCAGCCCGGACGGCTGCCGGCTGTGGGACATGACCTCGGGCGAGAAGCTCGACAAGGATCGCTTCCGCCTAGATCTCGGCGGCGAGGTCGAGGCGTATCAGGAGATCGCGCGCCGGCTCGGGCTCTTGCCCGAGGGCGACACGACCGTCCTCGATCTCGAGAAGCATCGCCGCCGCCGCGGCAAGTGACGCCGGCCGCCATGCCCTTAGGCCGGTCTTAACCAGCGCCGTTCTATCCCGCTCGCGATTTCGAGGGTCGCGAGGGGTATCGGGAAATGCGGAACTATCTGGTGGCGGTGAGCCTGCTGGCGCTCGCGGCCTGCTCGGGCGGCGAAACGCAGACCGCCGGCGGCACTGCGGTCACCGGCGGCACCACCGGATCGGGCACCACGCCCGTCGCCACCGACCAATATACCGAGTTCGCCGCTCCGACCTCCGCGCACACCTATACCGGTATCGGCGGCACCCAGAAGTTCACCTACAACACCGATGACCGGATCGGCGCGGGTCAGCAGAGTCAGCTCTACGCCGGCAACGCGACGACGGTGCGCGATTCCGGCATCAGCGTGACCTACGATCCGCGCGACGGCATCTACACGCTGGCGGTCGCGGACTCCAAGTCGGGTGCCGGCACCAGCATCCGCTTCCAGGATCCGGCGCACCGCACCGATTTCGGCGGCGCCAAGGAGCCGCAATGGGGGGTGCCCAACCTCGACCTGCCGACCGACCGGAATGTCCGCTATCTCGAGGTCGGCACCGGCACCGGCGTGATCTATCCGGGCACCAACACCATTCCCGCGAGCGGCGAGTCCGGATCGTCGACCGACGTCACCACGCTCTTCTTCGAGGTGCCCGGCACGACCACCAAATATGTCGGCTATGCGGGTTATATCCGTAACCGGATCAGCACCGGCCAGGCGACGGTCGGCACCGTCGCGCACAACACCGAGACGTACGACATCGAGCGCGGCGCCTTCGCGTTCGGTGCGCTCACTGCGCAGGGATCGGTGCCCAAGACCGGCACCGGCCAATATGTCGGCTCGCTGCTGGCGACGATGGTCAACAACCCCACGCTCGACACCACCGACAACCCCACCTACTTCCAGTGGATCAGCGGCACCTCGACCGTGAACGTCGACTTCGGCGCCAGCAAGGTCGATCTCGCCTTCAACGGCACCGTATCCAACCCGCAGGTCGACCAGTATACGGTCTTCCCGGGCCAGACCGCGCAGGTCGCGATCCCGGGCGGCTCGACCTTCACTGCCACCGGCACCGCCGCGATCGATCTGGTCAAGACCGGCGGCTTCGCCGGCACGATCACCGAGGCGACGTTCAAGAACACCGCCGGCCAGACGCTGCAGCACCTGCTGCCGCCCGCCACCGTCCAGCAGAATACCAAGGCCGAGGGGGTGATCGCCGGATCCTCGGTGAACGGCGCATTCTACGGGCCCGGCGGCACGATCGACAAGACCGAGGTCGGCGGCGGGTTCCGCATCGTCGGCGGCACGCCCGACCAGCGCATCGACATCACCGGCGCGTTCACCGGCGCGCACCGGTAAGCCGGTTCCATGGCCGCAGGGTTTGCACGGGCCGCGCTGGCGGGCTCGGCGCTGGCGCTCGTCGCGCTCGCGCCGGCGACGCAAAGCTCGACGCTCGCCGATTGCGAGAACGGCGTCTGCACGCTCCGGATGACGGCGCCGCAGCTCCTGGTCGAGGCCGAGAAGCTCGTCACCGCCCGCCGCTTCGATCAGGCGCGGCCAATGCTGCTGGCGCTCCGCAGCGCGCCGGAGATGGCGATGGAGACGCATTTCCTCACCGGCTTCGTCGACGCGGAGACCGGCGACCTGAACGCCGCTGCCAAGGAGTTCCGCGCCGTGCTGCGCGAGCGGCCGGACGTGACCCGCGCCCGCCTCGAGCTCGCCCGAGTCCTGATGCTGCAGCACAAGGATGCCGCCGCCGACCATCATTTCCGCCTCGCCGAGGAGGACAAGGACCTGCCGCCGGAGATCCAGCGTACGATCAGCGACGCGCGCAGCATCATCCGCAACCGCAAGAACTGGAACTTCAACATCGACGTCGGCTTCGCGCCCGACAGCAACATCAACAACGCGACCTCGGCGCGGCTGGTCAACAGCATCTACGGCAACAACACCATCGAACTCGACGACGAGGCGCGGCGCAAGAAGGGGATCGGCCAGACGCTCGGGCTTTCCGGCGGCGTGCGGCTCCGGATGTCGGACGGACTGGCGATGCTGATCGATGCCGACGGTCAGGTCATCAACCAGAAGGGCAAGAGCGCCGACGACATCTCGGCGCTGCTCGCCGCGGGCCCCGAGCTGACGCTGAAGAACGATGCGCGCATTTCGGTCCAGGCGCTCGGCGTCAAGCGCTGGTACGGCGGCCGGGACGCGCAGAGCGGCGGCGGCGCGCGCCTCAGCTACCAGCAGAACCTCACCCACGGCCAGCGGATCGGCTTCCAGCTCGACGCGCGCAAGGTCAGCTCCGGCTTCGGCGGCGCCTATGGCGGCTGGCAGACCTCGGCCAACGCGACCTACGAGCGCGTCGTCGACCGATCGCTGATCGCGTCGGCCACGCTCTTCGTGCGCCGCGAATCGCTCCACCTCGACGCTTATTCGAACACCGAGTTCGGCGGCAGCCTGGGGATCGGCGGAGAGCTTCCGCACGGAATCAACGCCGGCCTGTCGGCGGGCATCAGCCGGGTGCTGTTCGATGCGCCGCTGATGATCCTCTCGCCCGACGACCGCAAGGACTGGCGCTTCAACGGTCGCGTCTACATCGGCGCGCGCTCGATCCGGCTGCTCGGTTTCTCGCCGTCGCTGACCTATACCTACAACCGCGCCGACAGCTCGCTCGACCTCTACCGCACCACCCGGCACCGTTTGCAGATCGGCCTCGCCCGCTATTTCTGACGCGCCTTGCGGCGCCGACGCTGCGCCGCCATAGAGCGACCCAGCCCGGCCGCAGCAGGACTCGCGCCCCATGAAGACCCGCATCTACGTGACGCTGAAGGGCGGCGTGCTCGATCCACAGGGCAAGGCGATCCACCACGCGCTCGACGGGCTCGGCTTCCACGGCGTCAACGACGTGCGTGCCGGCAAGCTGATCGAGCTCGATCTCGCCGAGGACGTGAGCGACGCCGACATCGACGCGATGTGCCGCAAGCTGCTGGCGAACACCGTGATCGAGAACTACCGGATCGAACGCGCCTGAACGGGAGTCCGCGCCGATGAAGACCGCCGTCATCGTCTTTCCCGGGTCGAACTGCGATCGCGACCTCGCGGTCGCGCTGCGCGACGTCACCGGCGAGGCGCCGGCGATGGTCTGGCACCGCGACACCGAGCTGCCCGACGGCGTCGGCCTGGTCGGCGTGCCGGGTGGATTCTCCTATGGCGACTATCTGCGCTCGGGCGCGATGGCGGCGCGCAGCCCGATCATGCGGGCCGTGGCGAACGCGGCGGCGCGCGGCGTCGCCGTGCTGGGGGTGTGCAACGGCTTCCAGGTGCTCACCGAGGCGGGGCTGCTGCCGGGCGCGCTGATGCGCAACGCGGGGCTCAACTTCGTCTGCCGCGACGTCGATCTCGCGGTCGCCAACAGCCAGACAGCGTTCACCAGCCGCTATCAGGCGGGCGAGGCGATCGCGCTGCCCGTGGCGCATCACGACGGCAATTATACCGCCGACGAGGAGACGCACGACCGGCTGGAGGGCGAGGGCCGGATCGCCTTCCGCTATACCGGCGACGTGAACGGCTCGGCGCGCGGCATCGCCGGCATCGTCAACGAGGCCGGCAATGTGCTCGGCATGATGCCGCATCCGGAGCGCATGATCGAACCCGCGCACGGCCGCGCCGACGGGCGCCGCCTGTTCGAGGGGCTGGTCGAGGCGCTGGGATGAGGAGCGCCTGACTTGCCAGGCCGGCGCCCGCTCCGCTAACGCCCCATGCGGCGCCGGGCCGGGGCCTGTAGCTCAATGGTTAGAGCTGGCCGCTCATAACGGCTTGGTTGGGGGTTCGAGTCCCTCCGGGCCCACCGGCGCTCATGGCGTTCGCCGGCCGTCCCAGGCAGCCGCGAGCAGCTCCTCCGCG